>JACRGL010000053.1 GCA_016212365.1 Candidatus Methylomirabilota bacterium
AGTATGCACCGCCGAGACCCAGCCTATTGTCCCCCGAAACATATGCACCCCGTTGAGCAAAAAGTGTCTGTCCAGCGCCGATATAATCTCAGGGGATATCCTCTTGGTAGCATCCAGACACAACTCTCGATCGCATTTCTGGCATTTGCCAAAATAAAGGTGAATGGCTGATGAGGTGTTATAAGCGCAGGCCTCGATACCCCGCTTCTCGATCTGGCAATTCAGTCCGGTGACAAGCCGCTTGGCCATTGTATCGGCTTTTTTCTGAGGCTCTCCCGTGGCCACTATCTTAAGCATGATGATGCCGGCAAGGGCACTAAGAGGGTTAGCATTCCAAGTGCCGGGATGGACGACGCGGCGGTAGCGGTTCCACTCAGTATCGTCGGCTTTAATTTCCAGCAGTTCCATGACTTCGGCTCGACCGCACACAGCAGCGCCGGGTAGTCCCCCGCTTACCATCTTGCCCAGACTGCTCAGGTCCGGGGTGACACCGACCAGCGCCTGACATCCGCCTGGTGACCAGCGAAAGCCAGTTATGACCTCATCAATAACCAGGAGAGTCCCATACTCCCTGGTCAGCCGCCGTGCCATATGCCAAAGTTCAGGCGGCATGGCGATCTCGCCACAGTGAGCCCCTCCACCTTCAATAAACAAAGCGGCAATGTCTCTCTTGGCTAGGGCCTTTTCCAATGCCACCTCATCATTGCACGGAATAACCACTGTCGCCCCAGAGACAGCCCCATCGACAATCGGGGGAAGGTGACCGGCTACAGGCTTATCGTAGGGCGGAACAACCCCTACCTGAAGATGGTCGGACCAGCCGAAGAAGTGCTCGGCAAACTTGAGGATTTTGGTTCTACCTGTATAGGCTCGTGCCATCTGGGCAATCATCATATTGGCCTCAGTGCCCGTCATAACAAACTCTGCCTTCTCTGCTGCCGGAATGAGCTGAGTTATAATCTCAGCCCACTCCAGGGCCAGTTCACTCTCGGTGCCGTAGTGGGTTCCCCTGGCAACCTGGCCCGAGACAGCCTCCACAAGGGAAGGGTGGGCGTGGCCTAATAACAGGGAGCCATGACCCATGATATAGTCAATATACTCATTTCCGTCCACATCCCACTTACGCGACCCTTTGCAGTGCGAGGTGTAAATGGGGAAAGGCTCGAAGTAACGAGCATCGTGGTGTATGCCCCGGCTAACCTTGAGGGACCTTTCCCACAGCTCCTTAGACTTTGGATTTTTAGTTATAAACCGGTCTATGCTATTTATTGCGACCATGACTAACCTCCACGCCAATTTTATTCCTGACCCCCTCACCCTCCCCTCTCCCACCAGGGGAGAGAGAACTCTTTTAACAAGTAATATTGTGAAACCCTATTCTAGCCCCTGATTTTTAGGTTACTCAATCCCCATTATCAACCGGGGCAGGAACAACGACAGGCCGGGCCAATAGGTGGTAATGATCACCACAGGGAGGCTCCCAAAGACCATGAAAATCAGCGCCGGTTTTATGTATTTATCGAAGCTGCAATTGGCCATGCGTCCTCCCAGGTAGAGGATGGGGGCGCACGGTGGTGTAACATTTCCCAGCCCGAGGTTGGTGCCCATTATTGCAGCGAAGTGGTAGGGATTGACCCCGATATGCTTTATGAGAGGGAGCAAGAGGGGTGCCGAAAGGAGGGTGCCGCTGAAATCGTCCATGAGCATGCCAATAATGATAAGGAACACATTGACCATGGCCAGGATTACATATTTGTTTTCCGAGATGCCCGTCATAAATTGAATAAGGCGCTGCGGGACATTCTCCATGGTGTAGATACGGCTTAACATCATCACGAAAAACAGCATGAGGATAATTACACCGGTGGTGGTGGCTGTAGTAAAAAGGGTGCGCCCCAGCTCCCGGAAGGTCAGGCTCCGGTAGACCAGGAGGCCCACGAAAATGGTATAGACCACCGCCAGCGTCGCTGCCTCAGTGGGGGTGGTGAAACCGCCATAGATACCCCCCAGGATGATGAGGGCACCCACAAGTGCCAGGATGCCCCGTATGGTGGCATCTCCTACCTCCTTTGCCTGCTGCCAGAGACCAACCCTCGGTCGGACTTTTATGGTAGGTATCCTGCGGCACATCAACCAGTTGAGGAAGATGTAGATTACGACCAGGAGGATGCCCGGCCCAATCGTGGACAGGAAGGCGGCCGCCACCGACAGGCGGGTCACCCAGGCAAAGAGGATCATGGGCACACTGGGCGGGATAAGCTGTGCCAGCACTGAGGCGCAGGTTACTAACCCTGTGGCGTGCCCCCTGGGGTAGCCTTCTCTCTCCATGCGGGGGATCATAATACTGCCGATAGCGGCCACCGCCGCGGAGCAGAGACCGGCGATCGCCCCAAAGATGGCGCAGGCCACGACCGTGGCCCCCCCCAGGCCACCCCTGAACCTGCCTACCCGGGCAGTGGCGATGTTGGCGAGGCGCTCGGCAAGGCCCGATGAGCCCATGAGCCCCCCGGCCATGATGAAGAAGGGGACAGACAGCAGGGTCAACGAATTCAAACTGTAAAAGGCAATAGGCAAGAGAAACTCGAAGCTATAGCCGTGCACGACGACCAGAAACAGGACGGCGGCCATAAAGCAGAAGGGCACTGGCACCCCCAGGGCCAGGAACCCTATCAGGATTATCAGATCGATTGCTATGTCCAATTGCGGTTACTCCACCCCGGGCGGCATAGAGACAGGGGCTATTCCCAGGGCCTGGCGTATATTATCCACCAGCTCGACGAGGAAGTAAAAAGACATAAAGATGGCACCTACGAAAATGCTGCTCTGGGAATAGACCATGGGTAGAAGCAAAACCGGGGACCGCCCCCGCTTTTCAATGCCCCAGATGAAGAAGGTATAGCCCCAGTAAGCCATAATCACAGCCAGGGTAAAGGTAATGAGGCTGGCAATGGACTTGACGAGGGCATACGCCCTGGGCTTTTTGACGATGAGGTGGATCAGCTCTGTCTTGATATGGCTGCGCCCGTAACTACCATAAATCGCCCCTGTAAAGTAAAGCCAGAAGGCGACCAGGGTGGCTATCTCCTCGACTTCCATACCGGGGTAATGAAATATGTAGCGCATAAGTACCGCGCTAAAGACGAGTAGAGTAATGAAACAGGAGGCAACAACCAGGATGGCCCGCTGGGCATGGAGCAGGCCGTTCCAGAGAAATAATACGAGGCTCTTCAGGGGGGAAGGGGGTAGCTGGCTCATCATAACCTTGGTAACTACTTAGCAGGGGACTTGAGCAAACCCCAAGCCCCCTGCCTCGTTGACATAACGCCGGCTCAGGACACCCCTCAGTGGCGCCTATTATTTTACCGGCATTCCCACATTCTTTCTGGCGATGTCCATCAGGGCCTTCCCAACAATCTTGTCGAGCTCTGGCCAGACATCGGTGCGGATGGCTTTAGCGATTTTTTCCAGCTCCGCGTCGGTGAGCATGATGATCTTGAGGCCGCGCTCGGCCATCTTCTTGCGGTACAGTTCATCCTGAGCCTCAACAACCTCCCACTGCTTCACGCCCTGCCGCTCGGCCGCGTCGATCAAGATCTTCTGGTCTTCTTTGGTCAGGCCGGTAAAGAGCTTCCGGTTGATCTTGAACCAATGGGTCTCGACGAAATCGTTGTATTGGATCCAGGCGCCCTGGACATCCCGGAACTCGTGCCCCTGGAAGGGGGGACCGCCCATCTGCCCATCGGCAATCCCGGTCTCGATGGCGCTGTAGGCTTCAGCATAAGGGATGGCGACGGGGATATAGCCGAGGCGTTTATAGGTCAACTCGCAGGGCTTGAGCGGCATCACCCTGATTTTCAATCCCTTGGGGACGTCGGGGTCTCCCGGGCTCGGCGGGACGCTCCTCACGGTGGCCCCGGACATGCCCAACGGGAGGACGGACAGGCCCTTAATGTTCACGCCCGCCAGCAGGTCGTCAACCATCCTGTTGATCCAGCCGCCCTTGGCATAGCCTGCCTTGGATTCCTTAATGTTCTTGAACAGGTAGGGCGTGTAGTAGGCTATGTTCAACCTGGGGTCGTAGGTGGGGGCTACGGGACTGAGGTCCAGTTCAACGTCACCCCGCATCACCAGCTCATTGCTCAACACCCAATCCGCGAGGGCCCCGGCGTGATAGACAGTGATGTCGATACGGCCGTTGGTCTTCTTCCGGACCTCGTCGGCGAAGGCATCCGCCGCTTGACCGAAGGGGCTATCCTTTGGGTGAGTCTGGTTCATCCGCCACTTGTACTTGGGCGCTGCCGCTTCTCCCGGTGGTCCCGGAGAGCCTATAGCCAACAGGCTCACCACTAGCAACATTACTGACAGTATTAACAATCCTCGTTTCATTTTCCTCTCCTCCTACTGATGCTAACTATTGCTGCGTATTGGTTTGCTGTTCCTTTAGACCATACCCCACCTCCTCTCCTTCAAAGGGCTGTTTAGTTTTGAAAATCCAACAAAAATGCCCTTCTGTGGCATAATTATAAGGTTAAAATTCTGATTTTTAGCCATGGGTTTCATGATAAGGTCTTTAATGAATCCTAAAAGGGACCTCCTTGCTAGGATTAATGGATTTATCCTTCCCCCTTTTTAAAGGGTCTCAAAACTGATGTCAAGGAGAAAAAAAGCAGGACTTTCCCCATTTTTCATTGAAAACACCCCCTCACCCCTCCCTCTCCCCTTTGAAGGGGGAGAGGATTAAGGTGAGGGGGATTGTAGAAACAGGGCTTGAGGCCAGTTGTACAAAGAGTTTCCCCCAAATTTATTTCCAAAACTCTTTTACCATAAGAGGAACCCACTTTTCTAAATTTTAATGAATTATCAATCTTTTCATTTCAATAATTTACAGCTATTCGCATTAAAATTTTGGGGAAACTCCTCAATTTTTAAAACTTGACAAGACCGAGGGGATGGTCTAAAAAGTTGACCTGGAACTGAGGGGTAGATAAAAAAGTAAGGTATAGTATGCAAGGTGGCAGTGGCGGCGAAGGTCTGGGGTTTATATCAAGCCGGAAGCCAGATTGGCTCAAGGTTAGGGCCCCTGGGGGCCCTAACTACTTAAGAGTAAAGGGCCTGCTCAAAGACCTAAACCTCCATACTGTGTGTGAAGAGGCCAGGTGCCCGAATACAGGCGAGTGCTTCGGGGATCTGACCGCCACCTTCTTGATCCTGGGAGACATTTGCACGCGCGGCTGTAGCTTTTGCGCCATAACCCATGGTAGGCCTGCGGAGCTAGACCCAGATGAGTCAGAGCGGGTAGCCCGGGCGGTCTTAAGCCTCGGCCTAAGACATGTAGTTATCACCTCGGTGAGCAGGGACGACCTAGAAGATGGAGGGGCCGAGGTCTTCGCCATGACCATAAAGCGGATAAAGGAGCTATCACCCCAGTCAAGCATCGAGGTCCTGGTCCCGGACTTTAAAGGATCTGAAACGGCCCTCGGCAAGGTGCTAGAAGCCGGACCCGATATCCTCAACCATAACCTGGAAACAGTCTACCGTCTCTATCCTTTAGTTCGGCCGGGCTCCAAATACGGGCGCTCCCTCCAACTTTTGGCCCGGGCCAGGCGGTATGGTCCCTGCCTTCTGACCAAATCCGGGCTAATCCTGGGCCTTGGTGAAGACTGGGCCGAGATTTTGCAGACCATGGCTGACCTTCGCGGGGTGAGCTGTGACCTCCTGACCCTGGGCCAGTACCTCAGGCCGTCCCATGAGCATCTCCCTGTGATCAAGTACTACCATCCCGAAGAGTTTAGTGAACTAAAGGCCCTGGGGGAAGGTATGGGCTTCCGCCATGTAGAGTCAGGCCCCCTGGTAAGAAGCTCTTATCATGCGGGTTGGCAGGCTCGGGCAGCGGGACGGAGGTCAAGGGTCTTGGCCTAGGTGGGCGGATAGAAGGGTAGGCTTATGGCTGAAGAGAGTTTGACTATTAGCAAACTTAAAGAACGTTTTCCCGATTCAATGCTGGAGGTGGCCCACTTCAGGGGAGAGACCACCGTTTACGTGAGAAAGGGAGACATAGTTAAGGTCTGCCGCTTCCTGAGGGACGACCCGGAGCTTCAATACAACTTCCTCTCCGACCTGTGCGGGGTGGACCGCCTGGGGCTGGAGCCGAGGTTCGAGGTGGTTTATAACCTTTACTCCATCCCTTACGCTCAGAGGATCCGGCTCAAGGTGAAGGTATCGGAAGGGGAGGAAGTGGATACAGTGACCGGCGTTTGGGGTACCGCCAACTGGCACGAGCGGGAGGTGTATGACCTGTTCGGAATCCGCTTCCTGGGCCACCCTGACCTGTGCCGCATCCTCATGCCCGAGGATTGGGAGGGCCATCCCCTGAGGAAGGACTACCCTGTCCAGGATATGCCCAAATGGTGGGAGGTGGGGAAGCCATGATCCAGACCAGGACGATGGTCATTAACATGGGCCCTCAGCACCCCAGCACCCATGGGGTCCTTAGGCTGGTGCTGGAGCTCGACGGGGAGGTGGCGGTAAAGTGCACCCCGGTTATCGGCTACCTCCATACAGGCATGGAGAAGATAGCCGAGGCTAAGCGCTATCAGCAGGTCATCCCCATTACTGACAGGATGGACTACCTGGCCCCCATGTCTAATAACCTGGCCTATATCCTGGCAGTGGAAAAACTCCTGGGGATCGAAGTCCCTGAGAGGACCAAATATATCCGGGTCCTCCTAGCCGAGCTCACCCGGATCAAGAGCCACCTGGTCTGGCTGGGGACCCACGCCATGGACATCGGGGCCATGAGTGTTTTCCTCTACTGCTTTAGGGAGAGGGAAAAGGTCCTTGACATCTACGAGATGGTGAGCGGGGCCCGAATGATGTCTAGCTATTTCAGGATAGGGGGCCTCAGGGAAGACCTCCCCGAGGGATTCGAGAAGAAGGTATGGGAATTCGTGGAGGAGTTCCCCTCCAGAGTTGACGAGTATGAGGACATGCTCACCAGGAACAGGCTATGGACTCAGAGGACCAAAGGGATAGGGGTGATAAAGGCTGAGGAGGCCATTGATCTAGGTTTAAGCGGCCCCAATCTAAGGGCATGCGGGGTTCCCTGGGATGTGAGAAAATCCAATCCCTATTTGGACTATGAGAAATTCGATTTCCAGATCTCCCTGGGGAAAAACGGAGATGTATACGACCGATACTTATGCCGGATATTCGAAATGCGCCAGTCTAACGAAATCGTCCGCCAGGCATTAGAGGGGATGCCTGGAGGGCCAATTAATGTGAATGATCCCAAGATCATCCCTCCGCCTAAGAAGCTGGTTCGCAGGGACATGGAGGCCCTCATTCACCACTTTCTTCTTTACTCCCAGGGATTTAATGCCCCGGAAGGGGAGGTCTATCAGGCTATCGAGGCCCCTAAAGGGGAGTTGGGCTTCTACATCGTGAGTGACGGGACCAATAAGCCCTACCGGGTCAAGGTGAGGCCTCCGTCCTTCGTGAATCTTCAATCCTTACCCAAGATGGTGGAGGGGAGGCTAGTGGCCGATGTGGTGGCAGTCATAGGGAGCATTGATATCGTGTTGGGGGAGATAGACCGGTAAAGACAGACTAGAGACCAGAGACTGAAGACTGAAGACTGAAGACTGGTGACCAATGAATACTGTGACCCTTAAAATCGATGGGAGAGAGGTGACAGTTCCTGAGGGGACTTCCATCCTGGAGGCAGCAAAGACGTTAGGGATAGAGATTCCCCACTATTGCTACCATCCGAAATTAGAGGTGGTGGGGAGTTGCCGGATGTGTCAGGTAGAAATGGAGAAGGCCCCCAAGCTGGTAATCTCCTGCGCTACGACCGTAACAGAGGGGATGGTAGTCTATACCAGATCCCCTAAAGTGGAGAAGGCCAGGAAGGCGGTGCTGGAGTTCTTTCTCTTGAATCATCCCCTGGACTGCCCCATCTGCGATAGGGGGGGCGAGTGTCCCCTCCAGGACTATACCATGAGGTATGGCCCCGGGGAGAGCCGGTTTACTGAGGAGAAGGTAAACCGGATAAAGCACAAGGTGTTCGGCCCTTACATAATCTTTGATGCCGAGCGCTGTATCCTCTGTACCCGCTGTGTCCGTTTCTGCCGGGATGTGGTGGGGACCGGGGAGCTCGGGGTTTTTGACCGGGGGGACCACTCGCAGATTGGCCTCTTTCCGGGAAAATCCCTGGATAACAAGTTCTCGGGAAATGTAATTGACCTCTGTCCGGTAGGGGCCCTGACCAGCCGGGACTACCGCTTCCGCTCGCGGCCCTGGGACCTCATCAAAAAGGTGGATACGATATGTGCCCTCTGTAGCCGGGGCTGTAACACCACCGTAGATGTCCGGCATTTGATGAAGGGGCAGGAGATCCTGCGCATCCGGCCTCGGATAAATGAGGAGGTCAATAGCTGCTGGATCTGTGATGAGGGCCGCTTTGGCTTCCACTTTGCCCACGACCCGGCACGCCTGAGGGAACCCCTCCACCGCCAGGGCCAGAAGCTGGTTCCACTCCCCTGGAAAGAGGCCACTGCCCGGATAGGGGAGAAGTTCCAGGAGATTCTCCGGAGGGAGGGGCCAGGAGCCCTAGGGGTTATAGCCTCCTCCCGACTTACAAGCGAGGAGGCCCATTTAGTGCGGCGGTTCTTCCAGGAGTCCCTGGGTACAGGGAACATGGACTATCAGGTCCGAAGGGAACAGGAGCCGGAGGGGGATTTTCCGGAGGACTTCCTGCGCCGGGCCGACAAGAGCCCCAACTCCCGGGGCCTTCGGGAGGCGGGTCTCCTTCCTGGGGAAGGAGGGCTGGGTGTAAGGGGGATGCTGGAGGCGGCAGCCGGAGGGAGGCTTAAGGTCCTCTTCCTCTTAGAAGAGGACCTGGCCCCCTTAGCCGGGGAATTTCCGCTGGAACGGACATTAAGTGGCCTGGAGCTATTAGTGGTCATTGACTTATTCATGACCGAGGCTGGAAGGCTGGCCCATTTCCTCCTCCCGGCCCTGGGCCCCTATGAGAAAGAGGGAACCTTTACTAACTTCCAGGGCCGGAGACAAGAGGTGAAACCAGCCTTAGGACCTCAAGGGGACATCTGGCCCTTGGGCCAATTTCTGGATGAGCTGGAGATGGCCCTAAGAGGAGTGGTTGTCGGAGCTGGCTATGGCTGAAGGGCACCGGCGATATAGAGTAGAAATCCCTGACATAGAATACTATCAGCGGATGATCGAGTGCCGCTATGGCTGTCCTGTGCACACCGATGCCAAGGGATACGTGACGGCTATTGCCGAGGGGGATTACGAGAAGGCCTATATTATCGCCAAGGAGCCCAACCCCTTTGCCTCCATCTGTGGAAGGGTCTGCGCTGCTCCCTGCGAGGTAACCTGCCGAAGGGGCGCGATCGATGCTCCCGTGGCCATCCGGGCCCTAAAGCGATTTGTTACGGAGAGATTCGGGGTAGAGGCCCCTCTCTCCTTAGGGAAAGGCTCTGGGAAGGCAGCCGAAGAAATGGGCCTTGACCTGGTGATTCAGGGGGGATATAGCCTCGAGGGGACCAACTTCCAGGATGCCAGCACTCTGAAGAGGCTGGCCGGCACCCTGGGTGTCTCTGACCGGCGGGCCCGTAACACCGGTCCCCGGGTAGCAGTCATTGGTTCCGGCTGCGCCGGCCTCACCTGCGCCCACGACCTGGCCCTCTTGGGCTATCGGGTAACGGTCTTTGAAAAACAGGCTATTCCAGGAGGCATGTTAATCCTGGGGGTTCCTGAGTATCGCCTGCCCCGGGACCTGATCCAGGCCGAGATCCAGGCCATCCTGGATCTGGAGGTAGAGCTGAGGACAAACACCGCCCTGGGCCAGGACCTTTTTATCAAGGACCTCAAGAATCAGGGATACCAGGCTATTTTCATAGCCATAGGGGCCCATATGAGCCGGGAACTCAGGATAGAAGGGGTCCAGATGGATGGGGTCCTCCGGGCCATTGAATTTCTTTTAAACGTAAATTTGGGATTCAAGGTAGACCTGGGGGAGAGGGTGATTGTGGTTGGTGGTGGCGACGTGGCCATGGACGCTGCCCGCTCAGCGGCCCGGGAGATCCTGGACGCTGAGGTCCGGGCAGCCCTGGAGGCTTTCCGCCCAGACGTCCTGGAGGCAACAGAGGCCATGCGCCGGGCCATGGAGGTGGCGAGGGAGGCCATGCGCAAAGGGGCCCGGGAGGTGAACGTGATCTGCCTGGAGTCCTGGGAGGAGATGCCCGCCCAGAGATTCGAGGTGGAAGAGGCCCAATCGGAAGGGGTGAAGATCTATCCCCGGCTAGGCCCCAAGCGGATCCTGGGAGATAATGGGAGGGTCAAGGGCCTGGAGACCCTGGCTGTCAAATCGGTCTTCGATGAACAGGGAAGGTTTAATCCCTCCTTCATTGAGGGCTCAGAAGCCGTAATGGAGGCAGACTCCGTGATCCTGGCCATTGGCCAGACCTCGGACCTCTCCTGGATAAGGCCGGAGGATGGTATTGAAGTTACCCCGAGAGGCACCATTAAGATAGACCCTGAGACTATGGCAACCACTGCCCCCGGCATTTATGCGGGCGGGGACGTGGCCGTAGGCCCCCGGATCTTCATTGAGGCTGTAGAACACGGCCATCGGGCGGCGCGAGCTATCCATGAATACCTGTCACATAGGAAACTCCGGGAAGTGAAGCTGGCCTGGTGGATCCCCATTGATTACAGGAAGCGCCTCCTGGAAAAGGAGAGGCCTGAAGGCCCCTTCCTTCCCACCTACTATCCTAACTACCATCGGCTGGAGCGCTACCTCCCCCCGAGTCTACCCATCGAGCGGAGAATCGGGATCGCTGAGATAGAGTTGGGCTACGAAGAAGCCATGGCCAGGGAGCAGGGGATCCGCTGCTTAAAGTGCCACATCAACACTATATTTCATGGGGAGAGGTGTATCCTCTGTGGTGCCTGCGTGGACGTATGCCCTGAGTATTGCCTCAAGTTCGTCAGGCTTGATCAGGTCGTAGGGGGAGAGGAAGTTTCTCGCCTTATCGAACTATCCCTGGGCAGTTCCTTAAAGGATTTCCAGAAAGGTGACCCTGACCTCTTACGCAAGGCCACCGTCATGATCATGGACCTAGAGAAGTGCATCCGCTGTGCCCTGTGTGCTATCCGCTGTCCCACCGACGCCATTACCATGGAAACCTTCCATTTCCAGGAGGAGCTGGTCTGCCAGTAGCGCTGCCGCTGGTCTGCAGCGAATCGTCGGGGCTCGTCTCAGACACTACAGTCTAGCAAATATTTATCCCATGTAGCGTCCCAGCTTGTCTGGGACATTTTTCCATGGTCTGCTTCCAGGTTATGGGGAACGACCTGGCCATTATGATGGCTTCTCAAGCCGGGCAGCTTGAGCTCAACGTCATGATGCCCATTATGGCTTATAACTTACATTGGCTATGATAGGGCGGCGGCCCTGGCCCAGGAGGCACTAGCCACGGGAAAGACGGTCCGGGAGATTGCCCTGGAGAAGGGTCTCTTTGACCCGGATACCCTCAATCGAATCCTCGATCCCATCTCTATGACCCGGCCTGAATCAAAGGAAGAAAGGGAGAGAACCCGAAATAGATATTAATCTTACCCCTTTTCCCTCCCCTTTGAAGGTGTGAGGGTGAATCCCTTTTCACCAGGGAGGGAGTTGTGGGCTTGTCTTTATCAATCTCTATTTTTCAGGAGAAAATTTTTCTTGATTTAGAATTAAAGTCACTATGGAAAATCTCTATGGCGATATCATCTCGGATATCGGGGCTGGCTTGGTAGGGGGATTGGGGCTAGTGCTAGGGGCGAACTACGGGGATGAGGGTGCTGTGTTTGAGGCTGTCCATGGAAGCGCCCCGGACATTGCAGGCCAGGAAATAGCAAACCCTACGGCGATTGTCCTATCAAGGGGCTATGATACTGAGTTATATCGGTGAGGCAAAGGCGGCAAAGAGGGTTGAAGGGGCGGTGAGGAAGGTGATCCAGAAGGGGGATGTCCTAACGCCGGACCTCGGAGGCAAGGCCAGGACCATGGAAATGGCCGAGGCCATCGTCGGGGAGCTACAGTAATGGATCTCTCCCGGAGGGAGTTCCTCTCACTCGGGGCATTAGGGGTAATGGCCTGGGCTGGTAGGATAGGGGATAGCGGATTCGCCATGACAGGGGAAACGGTTAAGACAAGGGTGGCTTTAATCAAGACCCGGGATAGGAAAGAAGGGGTAAAGAGGGCCATAAAGGCCCTGGGTGTCAATCCAGTAAAGGGGAAGAAAATAGTCCTGAAGCCGAATTTCAATAGCTCAGACCCCTTTCCAGGCTCCACCCATAATGATACTCTCGCAGTCTTGGTCGAGAGTCTGCAGGTCATGGGGGCTAAATCCATTACTATGGCTGACCGAAGTGGCATGGGTGAAACAAGGCAGGTAATGCTAGAGAAAGGCATCTTTGCGCTAGGCAAAAGGCTGGGTTTTGAGACAGTAGTCCTGGACGAGCTCCCTCAGGGCCAGTGGGTTCACCACGAGCTCAAGGGGAGCCACTGGAGGAGGGGAGTCTATTTTCCCGTGCTATTTGAGGAAGCGGAGGCTATTGTCCAGACCTGCTGCCTGAAGACTCACCGCTTTGGCGGACATATCACTATGTCTCTGAAGAACACCGTGGGGATGGTGGCAAAGTACTCTCCGCGAGATGGCTACGATTTCATGAGGGAGCTCCACTCTTCCCCTTATCAGAGGCTGATGATTGCCGAGATTAACCAGCTTTACCGGCCTGCCTTGATCCTCATGGATGGCCTTAAGGCCTTTGTGGATGGCGGACCGGACAGGGGCAAAGTGATGGAACCAGGGGTAGTGGTGGCGGGCACAGATCGGGTTGGAGTAGATGCTGTAGGGGTAGCCATACTAAAGGAGCTGGGGAGTAACATGGATGTGATGGGGAGGAAGGTCTTCGAGCAGGAGCAGATAAGCCGGGCAGCGGAGCTGGGCCTGGGGGTCAAGGGGCCTGATGGGATAGAGATATTAACGGATGGTGAGGATAGTGAAAAATACGCCATTAAGCTCCGCGATATTCTCCAGCAGGCTTGATAAGCAAACTGAGATACCCCGGCCCCGATATAAAATCGGGGCTTCCATGGCTTTCGCTCATTGATACTCCCACGACGTAAAGTCGGGGGTATCTTACAGTGATACCCCCGGTTTTAAGCGGGGGAGTCTCATGTGTCCGCCTGAGGCGGACCCGAACCGCCGGATTTATCCGGCGGGAATACGTCCGTTTGGTCCCAATTCTGATCAGCCACCAACGGAGACGGACCTGAAGATCGCCAGGGAGCTGGGAAAGCGGGTGGCAGAGGTTGCCAAAAAGCTCAAGGTTTAGGGGGATAAATTATGCCCTATACATCTTGCCCTGCCTGTTATAAAGAGATATCGCCTGAGGATATGTTCTGCCGCCATTGTGGCCTCTATCTGGGGACCGGTCCTGTTGAGCGTTATATGTGCAACCGGTGCGGTCACCTGAATTATGTGGACTTGATGGCCCCAAAGGAATTGATAGAGGAAAAGCTGGAGCGGTGCCAGGAATGCGATGAAGGTCTCCTATGGCGCTGGGTGGAGGAGAAGGCGAAAAAAGGTAAAGGGCCTAAGTAAAGAAGAGGACTCACCCCAAGACCTGCCTGGCATCCGCCAGATAGAAGGCGGAGATTTGAAATATTAACAAAGAGGCTGATGGTGGGGGAGGCGGCAAAATAGAAAATTGCAGGAGATGATTTTATGAGATGGTTACGCCAAAGGGAATGGCCCTGGTGGCAGGCAGGCCTGCTCCTCGGACTCTTAAACATGTTCGCCTTCTATACGGCGAACTATTACCTCTCCATATCCACTACCTTTTCCAGGGCAGCGGGGATGATCCTTCAGGTATTTGCCCCAGGCCATGTGGTAGCTAATGCTTATTACAAAATGGTCAAGCCCATAGTGGACTGGCAGTTCATGCTGGTCATAGGGGTATTTATAGGGGCTTACCTTTCTGCAAGGCTCTCCAGGGAATTCAAGATAGTGCTGGAGCTTCCACCCTTATGGGAATCTCGCTTTGGCACCAGGGCCTCCAGGCGCTGGGTGATTGGCCTCCTCGGGGGCATTTTTGTGGGTTTTGGCGCCCGATTTGCCGATGGCTGAACCAGCGGCCACGGGCTCAGTGGGGGCCTGCAGCTAGCCTTGAGCAGTTGGATCTTTCTGGTCTCTATGTTTGCGAGCGGGATTATCACTGCCATGCTCGTTTATAGAAGGAGGGACTGATATGGGGCCCTTAGAGATTACAGGGACTGCCCGTCTCATCCTGGGCCTGGTAACAGGGATCGCCTTTGGCTTTATCCTGGAGAAGGGCCAGGTAGCCAGGTTCGACAAGATTGTGAATGCCCTACGCTTTAAAGACCTTACAATCGTAAAGGTAATGGTGATGGGGATTCTGACGGGGATGGTAGGGGTCTATTCTATGTATGGTCTGGGTCTTGTTAACCTCCACATAAAACCCACTATTCTACCGGCTAATATCCTGGGCGGC
>JACRGL010000056.1 GCA_016212365.1 Candidatus Methylomirabilota bacterium
AGGGGCGAACGTCCCTGTTCGCCCAAGGTCCGAAGGACTCCGTATGAGTCTTCGGACTCCATCGGAGGCCGACACAGAGGTCGGCCCCTACATTTAAAAGACTTGCCCCTCTCCCTCCTTCCAATCGTCCGGGGGCTTAGCCCCTGGCCTATCGGCCCATCGGCCGATGACGCCTTTCTCTCTGAGTTTCTTTATCTCCCCTGTGGAGAACCCCAGGAGCTTCCTCAAGACGTACTCATTATGGAATCCCACCGGCTTGGCCGACCATTTTAGCCGACCCGGGGTCTTGGAGAGCTTGGGAACCGGACCGCATTCCACCACCTTGCCATAAAGGGGATCATCCAACTCCCACACCGAGCCCCTTGCACGTAGGTGTTCATCCTCATATAGGTCTTTGAAATCCATGACGGGCGCAGAGGCAAATCCGTGTTTCTCTCCCAGCCTGTCTAGCTCCTCCTCAGTTTTGGTGGCCGCCCACTGCCTTATTATCTGGAGGAGCTCCCGGGCATTCTCTTCTTTGAGCCTCTCCATAGGGTCCTTAAAACGGGGATCGCTGGCCAGCTCGGGCCGCCCCATTGCTTGGCAAAGGCCGCGGAATTCTTCGTCCGAAGCAGCGGCGATAGCCACATGTCCATCCTTGCATGGGAAGATGTCCGAAGGGCAGATGGCCACATCCCGATTGCCATACTGGCCCCTCTCCTTTCCCGTGAAGTGCTGGAAGAGCCAGGTCCAGTCCATGGAGCGGATCAGGCCCTCGGACTGGGCAAACTCGATGAACTGGCCCTTCCCCGTCCGTTCCCGGTAATGGAGGGCGGCTAGCACAGCAATGGCCCCAAAGAGGGCCCCCATGTAGTCCCCCACATAGAAGCCCACCTTCTGTGGAGGCCTCCCAGGAAAGCCAGTTATACTTGCCATTCCGCTCACGGCTTGGGCCAGGACATCATAGGAAGCCCTTCCCACCGAGAAGGGACCCCACTGGCCGAAGCCATTATTGGCGCAGTAAATCAATCGGGGATTTATCTCAGAAAGCTGACGCCAACCCAAACCCCAACGGTCCATGGTCCCGGCCCGGAGGTTCTCCACTAAGACATCGGACTTGGCCGCCAGCTTCTTAAAGAGGTCCTTCCCTTCGGGCTTGTGGAGATCAATGCCCAGATGGTATTTGTTCCGGTTTTGAGGGAAGAAACCGGGGCAACCGTTCTTCCAAAAGATCCCCTGAGGGGGCACATAGCGCATGGTATCCCCCGATGGAGGAAGCTCTACCTTAATAACCTCGGCCCCGAACTCCCCCAGGTAATCGGGAGTGCCAGGTCCCAAGATGAGGGTAGCCACCTCCAGGATGCGGATGCCCTTCAAGGCCTCGGTCTTATCAAAGACCTGACTTAAATCAAAGGACCTTTCGGTCCAAGTAAAATAAGGGTCCTTTTTCACTGCCCCCTCCTACAACCCTACCCTTTTCAAGACCTCCTCCGCCGCAGAGTAAGGATCGAGCTCCCGCCGGGCCATCCTTTGATAGAGAAAGTCTAAGGTTCCATTAATGGATATCCTCTCAAGGGCCCGCTTGGTGAGGCATTCCCTGAGTAGCTCCTGAAAGAGGGCTCGGACCCGCTCTGTAGCCTTCTGATCCCTCAGGCCCTCTCTCCCCATGTATGCCTGGTGGGCAACGATACCCTCGGCTAGTTCCTTCACCCCCTTCCCCTCAGTGGCCACTGTCTTATAGATGGGAGGCCGCCATCCACCCTTAAACGGGCTTTGATCCAGCATAATCTCTAAGTCCAGGTAGGTCCTATCGGCTCCCTCCCGGTCAGCCTTGTTGACCACGAAGAGATCGGCGATCTCCATGATCCCCGCCTTCAAGGCTTGAATCTCGTCTCCGAGGCCGGGGACGGTCACCACCACCGAGGTATAGGCCGTCTTTACCACCTCTACCTCATCCTGACCTACTCCTACAGTTTCAATAAGGATCAGATCCTTACCCATAGCGTCAAGGATATTCACCACGTCATTGGTGGCCCGGGCCAGGCCTCCCAGGTGACCCCGCGTGGCCATACTCCGTATGAAGACCCCGGGATCAAGGCTATGGCGCTGCATTCGAAGTCGGTCAGCCAGGATAGCCCCCCCAGTAAAGGGGCTGGTGGGATCCACAGCCACAATGCCAACAGTTTTTCCTATCCTGCGAAACTCCTCGGTCAGTTTGTCGGCCAAGGTGCTCTTGCCAGAACCTGGGGGCCCGGTGATCCCCACCAACTCGGCCTGGCCGGTATGAGAGTAAAGCCTCTTCATGGCGGCCAAGGCCTCCACAGACTGTCCTTCGATGAGCGTCATCAACCGTGCGGCAGCGCGGTACTCCCCATGGAGCACCCTGTTCACCAACTCATCCATGGATTCCCACAACTCGGCCTTTAACTTATTTCCCGGCCCAGGAGCTGCCGGGCAATCACCAGGCGTTGGATCTCCGAAGTACCCTCTCCAATTTGGCAAAGTTTGGCATCCCGGAAATAGCGTTCTACAGGGTACTCTTTAATGTATCCATAGCCCCCATGGATCTGAATAGCCTCCACAGTAGCCCGCATGGCCACTTCCGAGGCATATAGCTTGGCCATAGAGGCTTCCTTGGTAACCCGCTTCCCCTTATCCATGAGAAAGGCCGCCTGATGGACCAGGAGCCTAGCGGCATCAATCTGGGTAGCCATATCAGCCAGCTTCCACTGTATGGCCTGGAAGGAGGCGATGGGCTGGCCGAACTGGACCCGCTCCTTGGCGTATTTTAGGCTATCCTCCAGGGCAGCCCGGGCAATTCCCACAGCCATAGAGGCTATGCCAATCCGTCCCCCATCTAGGACCCTCAAGGTGTCTATGAAGCCCTGGTTTAGCTGCCCCAGTAGATTTTCTTTGGGTATCCGAGCGTCCTCAAAGTGGAGCTGGGCAGTGTCGCTGGCCCTAAGGCCCAGCTTATCCTCCTTCCTCCCTATGCGAAAACCAGGGGTCTCCCTCTCTACGATAAAGGCAGAGATCCCTTTTTTGCCCAGGGTTCTATCGGTGGAGGCCATGATCACGCAAATCCCGGCCACGCTTCCCTGGGTAATAAAGCTCTTGGACCCATTCAGGGTCCAATGGTCGCCCTCCAAGACCGCGGTGGTCTTAATGGAACTCGCATCACTCCCTGCCTCCGGCTCGGTGAGGGCCCAGGCCCCCAGTTTTTCGCCCCGGGCCAGGGGGACCAGGTATCTCTGCTTCTGGTCCTCAGTGCCAGCCAGGTAGATGTGGTTTGCGGCTAAGGAGTTGTGGGACTCGACCGTTAAAGCTATTGAAGCATCAGCCCGGCCGAATTCCTCCAGGATCAAAGCGTAGCTGATATAGTCCATCCCGGCGCCCCCATATTCCTGGGGGATTATTATCCCTAATAGGCCCAGATCGGCCAGTTTATGGATGATCTCCCAAGGAAACTCAGCCTTTTCATCATATATGGCTGCCTTAGTAACGATTTCCTCTCGGGCAAACTCCCGGACCATTTGCTGGACGGCTTTTTGCTCATCAGTGAGTTCAAAGTTCATAGCGGACTCCCTTTACTTGTTTTTTTTACCTGCTGGGACAAAATATACATCTGTAGGCTTGAACTTGGAGAGCCGCTTAAACTGGGCCCTGACCTTCATCCCCACCCAGTCAAGGGAGGCTTCTTTGGGATCGACGCCCACCAGCCTGGAAAGGAAGAGGGTATCCACGCCCGGCCACTCCACTAAAATAAGGATAAAGGGGGTTTCCTTTAGAAACTCCTCGCTTCCATAATAACAGATAGTAAAGGTATGGATGTAGCCTTCTTTAGGAAGCTCAATCCAATCACACTCTCCACCGCACTCCATGCAATCAAGCCGTGGCGTCCCATAAGTATACCCACACTTGCTGCACTTAGTCCCCAGGAGCTTCCCGTTGGCCAAACCCGCAAAGAAAGGGGAATCCTGGCCATAGCTGTGAATGTAGTCTATCTCGTAGTGGTGCTTTATAATGATGGGTGCCATCTTTTTCAATTGAGAGAGGTCCTCCGGGAAGGGCACGTTAAAGATGACCGCCCCCTCCTCCGTCTCAGGCAGCTTGATCTTTTTCTCAGCCATCTCAGAACCCCCTTTCCAGGATAGAGACCACCACGTAAGTTCCCGTGCCCGCATGGCTGTGGATGGCACCCCTCCTGGCATTTTTTATCTGAAGGAAGTCATTTCCAAAGTGCTTGCCGATTGTCCCCTGGAGCTGCCAGAAGGCGAAGACGGCTTGCATGATGCCGGTGGCCCCCACCGGGTGGCCGCAGGCAATAAGGCCGCCCGAAGGGTTAACGGGGATCTTCCCTTGCTCAGGGAACTTGTAACCGTAGTCGATCCCCGGCATAAATGGCTTCCCGGCCTCCACAAACCTACCCCCTTCGCCATAGCGGCAGAGGCCCATATCCTCGTAAGTCTGGATCTCTGAAGAGGTGTAGGCATCATGGAGCTCGATAAAATCCAGGTCCCCCAAGGGATTGGTAATCCCTGCCATTCTATAGGCCTCCTTGGAGGCCACCCGGCCGGCTCGAAAGGAATGGACGCCCGGATACTTGAGGCCTTTATAGTCCTCAGCCTTCTCATGGGGAAGGAGGATTACATCCCGGTGGGGCCGGTCGGCCATCCGCATGGCATCAAGCCCCCCGCCCACGCCGGTAATCTTGACAGGCTTATCGGTGAGCTTGTATTTCTCAAGGGCCTTCTCCGAGGCTAGAATAGCCACCGCTGCCCCATCGGACATAGTGCAGATATCCAGCATGGTCAGGGGCCAGGCCACCATCTCGGAATTTCGCACGTCCTCGATCTTTATTTTCATACGTTTCTGGGCGTAGGGGTTGTGGAAGGCATTGCAGTGATTCTTTACCGAGACCAGGGCCATCTGCTCCACGCTGGTCTTGAACTCCTTCATATGCCGGACTACCATCATGGCGTAGTAGCCGGAGTAGAAGCCTCCCACAGGATAGTCAAAGTTGGTGTCCGAGGCAAGGGCAATAAACTCGTTTCCCTTCCAAGTGTTCACGTGGCTCATGGTCTCGAAGCCATAGACTACGCATACATCATAACGACCCGAAGCCACCGCCTCCCACCCTGACTGGAAGGCCAAGCCCCCCGTGGCCCCGCCTCCCTCAATCCTCTTACTGGGCCTGGGGCACAACCCCAGATAGTCCTGGACCATGCTACCCGCCTTGAGCTGGCGGGTGAAGTGGTCGGAGAAATAGGAGGCAATGGTGCCGTCAACTATCTCAAAGGCCCTTCCCGGTTCAAGGCCTATGTCCTTTAGGGCATAATCGTAGGCCTCCTTTACCATGCGCTGGAAGGTAACATCGGGTCGCGCCTTGGTGAACTTACTTACGCCTCCCGAGATCATGTAAACCGGTAACATATATTTCCCTTCCTAATAATTTGGTTGAAGAAATTAGAAACCTTTGATATCAAAAAGGTCGATAACTCCCAATGCCGACCCAGATCGCCGCCGCCTCTCCCCTAAAATTTTGTTGGCTAGTGAGTAAACTACCCCCTTTAGCTCTTTGGGTTTGACCACCTGATCCACAAGTCCTATTCGCCAGGCCTCGAAGGCATCGATCGTATCGCAGGAGAAGAAGAGCTCCTTGGCCCGCTGCTTACCTATCTGTCGTGGTAGTTTGCGCGTTCCTCCGAAGCCAGTAATAATCCCCATCCTTGCCCCTGGATGCGCAAATTGGGAACGATTAGTAGCAATCCGGATATCGCAGGCCAGGGCTAGGTCGCATCCTCCCCCCATGCAATAGCCATCTATGGCGGCGATAATGGGTTGCTCTAGGCTCGCCATCAGCTCAAAGAGTCCTTGCCCCAAGCGGGAGAACCTGAGAGCCCCAACCGGGTCAAGGCCCAAGAGCTCGTCGATAACCGCCCCTGCCGCAAAGGCCTTTACCCCGGCCCCTTTTAAGATGATAGCCTCAATATCTTGGCAAGCCCTTAGCCCGGCAAAGGCTCGGTTGAGCTCCCTCAGGGTTTCCATACTCAGGGTATTGAGGCTTTCGTCACGATCTATACTGATCTCTACGACCTTCCCCTTCTGTCGGATCCTGAGCTCTTGATAAGACCGGTTATTTCCCAAATTAAGCTCCACCTATCCTAAGGGTCGTCGCTTGACGGTCTCACGGATAAACTCAACAATCTCCTCTGTGGAGGCCCCCGGGGTGAAGATAGCAGCGATTCCGGCCTCCTTGAGCTTGGGAATATCCTCGTTAGGGATGATCCCGCCCCCCATAACCAGAATATCTTCGACCCCCTTTTCTTTAAGAAGTTCCATAACTCGGGGGAAGAGATACATATGGGCCCCTGAGAGACAGGAAAGGCCGATTGCATCTACGTCTTCTTGGATAGCAGAATTAACAATCATCTCCGGGGTCTGACGGAGCCCGGTATAAATCACTTCCATGCCCGCATCGCGGAGGGCCCGGGCTACCACCTTGGCCCCCCGGTCGTGGCCATCGAGGCCAGGTTTTGCTATAAGCACCCGAATTTTCCTCTCCTCCATCCCGCACTCCATGCCGTTAATGGTTAATGGTCCATAGTTAATGGAAGGGGTTTTCCTGTCCACCGTGAACTGTAAACTGTGAACTAAACAATGGGCCTCTCCATATATTCCCCAAAGACCTCCCGCAGGACCTGGGTAATTTCTCCTAAAGTGCCATAGGCCCGCACCGCTTCCAGGATATAGGGCATGAGGTTCTCCGTCCCCTCGGCAGCGTGCCTTAGCTCGTCCAAGCACTTCTGGAGCCGGCGGTTATCGCGCTCGAGGCGGATGCGGTGGAGGCGCTCCAGATGATGCCGCTCGCCCTCCTTGTCCATCTCTAAAAGGGGGATGGCAAGCTCTTTCTCTTCCATCTGGTATTCGTTTACCCCCACCACGATCCGCTCCTTCTCCTCGATCTCCCGCTGATAGCGGAAGGCGGCATCAGCGATTTCTCGCTGGAAGAAGCCATTCTCGATGGCCCGGAGCACCCCACCCTGGGCCTCAATCTTTTCTATATATTCCATGGCCTCTTCCTCCACCTGGTTGGTGAGGGCCTCCACAAAATATGAGCCGGCCAAGGGATCAATGGTGTTAATCACCCCGCTCTCATGGGCTATGATCTGCTGGGTTCGCAGCGCAATGAGGGCCGCCTGCTCCGAGGGCAGGGCCCAAGCCTCGTCCATGGAGTTGGTGTGCAGGGACTGGGTCCCCCCTAAGACGGCGGCCAGGGCCTGAAGGGCAACCCGCACAATGTTACAATCGGGTTGCTGGGCGGTCAGGGCACACCCCGCTGTCTGGGTATGGAAGCGGAGCCAGCAGGAGCGGGGGTCCTTGGCATGAAAGCGCTCCTTCATCTGGCGGGCCCAGATCCGGCGAGCAGCCCGGTATTTGGCGATCTCTTCGAAGAAGTCGTTATGGGCGTTGAAGAAGAAGGACAGGCGGGAAGCGAAATCGTCCACGTCCAGACCCCGCTCTACAGCGGCCTGGACATAAGCCAGGCCATCGGCCAAGGTGAAGGCCAGCTCCTGCACTGCTGTGGAGCCTGCCTCCCGGATGTGGTAACCACTGATGGAGATAGTGTACCAACGGGGCAGGTACTTAGAGCCGAACTCGATGGTGTCTACCACCAGGCGCATGGAGGGTTCGGGGGGGAAGATAAATTCTTTCTGGGCGATGAATTCCTTCAAGATGTCATTCTGGATGGTCCCCCCCAGGAGCTCTATAGGGACCCCTTGCCTTTCGGCGGCGGCGATATACATGGCCCAGATCATGGCCGCCGGTCCATTGATGGTCATGGAGGTGGTCACCTCGTCGAGGCGGATGCCGTCGAAGAGGACTTCCATATCAGCCAGAGAAGAGATGGCCACCCCACATTTGCCAAACTCACCCCGGGCCAGGGGATGGTCTGTATCATAGCCATAAAGGGTAGGGGTATCAAAGGCCACCGAGAGGCCCGTTTCTCCATGCCTCAAGAGGTATTTGAAGCGGGCGTTGGTCTCCTCGGCGGTGCCAAAGCCAGCGAACATACGCATGGTCCAGAGCCGACCCCGGTGCATGGTAGGATAAACCCCCCTGGTGAAGGGATACTCACCGGGAAAGCCCAGATCCCGCAGATAATCGAGGTCAGCCACATCCAGGGGGGTATAGAGCCTCTCAATGGGTTTAGACGAGACAGTGATGAACCTCTTTTTGCGCTCCGGTGCTTTTTTTAGGACGGGGGCCAGGGCCTCCCGTTCCCAGCGGTCCTGCTCCTTGCTAATCCTCTCGAGCTCCTCTCTATCATACATGGTGACCCCCTCCATGCGCTGTCAGCTATCGGCTGTCGCAACCAGCCCAAAGCTGATGGCCGTCCGCTGATCGCTGACGACTGGCTGCCTTAATACTCTATCCCCTCCCGGGCCGTGATTCCTCGGCGATAGTAGTGTTTTCGCTCCACCATTTCAGTGACCAGGTCAGCGGCTTCCATTAACCCTTCCGGGGCGGCCCGGCCGGTAAGGACCAATTCCACGTGACCCGGTTTGTCTTTGATGAGCTGAAGCACCTCTTCCACCTTTATCAAGCCATAGTCCAGGGCTACGTTGATCTCGTCCAAAATCACCAAGTCATATAGCCCCCCCATGACCACCTCTTTTGCCAGCTCAAGGCCTCTGCGAGCAAGCTCCACATCCTCTATAGCGGGATTTTCCCGATCCACAAAGGTCTCCCGGCCCATCTGGACTACGGTGATTTCTGGGGCTAGCCTTTTGGCCGCCACCATCTCCCCATAGGTCAGGCCCCCTTTCATGAAGTGAATTACGTAGCTCTTCAGCCCCCTGCCGGCCGCCCGAAAAGCCAGGCCCAGGGCAGAAGTGGTCTTCCCTTTCCCATCACCGGTGTAGACCTGGACATACCCCTTGCGCAGCTTTTTTCTCATCCCTTACCCATAAGCAATTTGTATTAGCCCAGCAGATGCCTGGCAATTACCATCCTCTGGATCTCGGAGGTCCCTTCGTAGTCGGTAAGATCAAAGTCCATGTAAAAAACCTTAAAGGCGTCAAATTCTCTTAAATAGCCTGTGCCACCAGCTCCACCAAGTCCAAGGCCTTTAGGGATTCCCCGGCCTCCTTGGACTTTATCCCGTCCTCCAGCATGGTGAGGCAGAAGGGGCAGGCAGTGCCTACAGCGCTCACCTTTGCTGCCAATACCTCTTCTGTCCTCTCCAGGTTAATCTTCTTTCCGATCTTCTCCTCCATCCACATCCGGCCGCCCCCGGCCCCGCAGCAGAATCCCTTTTCCCTGGAGTGTGGCAGCTCCACCACCTTGGTCCCTGGAATGGCCCTCAGAACCCTCCGAGGCGCCTTATAGATCCCATTGTGGCGCCCAAGATAGCAGGAGTCATGATAGGTCACCACCAGTTCCTGGTCTTTCCTGAATTTTAACCGCCCTACGTCGATCAGGTCCGCAATGAACTCTGTGGAGTGGACCACCTCGAAATTACCCCCGAACTGAGGGTACTCGTTCTTCAGGGTATTATAGCAGTGGGGGCAGGTGGTCAGGACCTTCCTCACCCGGTATTTGTCTAAGGTCTCAATATTCTCCCTGACCAGGATCTGAAAGAGGTACTCATTTCCGATCCTCCGGGCGGCGTCGCCGGTGCACTTTTCCTCAGTGCCCAGGATGGCAAAGTCCACGTCCCCGGCCTGCAAGACATTCACCATGGCTCGGGAGACTTTTCGGTTCCGCTCGTCAAAGGAACCAGCGCAGCCCACCCAGTAAAGAATCTCGGCTTCGCCATTTTCAGAGAGGAGTTTCACTCCTAAACCCTTGGCCCAATCGGCCCGGGAGTCCCAGCCCAGGGCCCAGGGGTTGAAGTTATTCTCCAGGTTTTTAAAGACCTGCTGGACTTCGTAAGGGAAGCGACTCTCCATGAGGACCAAGTTCCGGCGCATATCTACTGCCTTGTCTATGTGTTCGATAAAGACCGGGCAGGCTGCCTGACAGGCCCCACAGGTGGTGCATGCCCAGAGCTCGTCCTCCAAGATCACTTCCCCCACCAGGGCATGACCATTGCCGTTACCGGGGCTTCTCCCCCTCTTCATTAAGGCCGGCCCTTGAGATAGGAGGTGCCCCTGGAGATCCAGGATTAGCTTCTTAGGCGATAGGGGCTTTCCCGTCAGATAGGCCGGGCACTGGTCTTGACAGCGCCCGCACTCAGTGCAGGCATAAAGATCGAGGAGTTGTTTCCAGGTAAATTCCCAGATCCGGGCTACCCCAAATGTTTCTGTGGCCTCTAGGCCCATGGGGGCCAAGGCCCCCTGGGGCCGTAGGGAGCGAAAGAAGACGTTGAAGGCAGCGGTGATAATGTGGAGATGCTTGGAAAAGGGGATATAGACCAGGAAGCCCAGAAGGAGGAGGATGTGGGACCACCAGAAAAGGCTGTGGAGGAACGGCTCTGTTCCATTCGCCAGGTCCAGTCCTGCAAAAAATCTGGCCAGGACCCGCGAGACCGGCGTCCAAGAGGCTGATGGATTGCGATTGAGGAGGATATTAAGGCCGCTTGCCCCCAAGTGGGTGACCATGAGACCGAATATCAAAACCAGGATAACAGCGGCGTCTGAGAAATGTCCGCCTAGTCGCTCGGGCCGGAGCACTAACCTCCGGTAGGTGGCCATAAGCACCCCAGCAATGACCAGTAAGGCAAAGACATCTTGAAGGAATGCAAGGTATTGATGGGGCTGGCCGCTTCCAAGGAGGGGCAGGGAGAAGCCCTTGTAGAGCCCTTTTCCCAAGATCTCAATTGTCCCTAGCGAGAAGACGATAAAGCCCCAGAAAATGAAGAGGTGAAGAACGCCGGAATATGGATCCTCCAAAACCCGCTTCTGTCCCAGAACATAGATCAGCAGGGATTTTAACCTCTCCCCTATCCGATCGAACCTGTCCTCCCTTTTCCCCAAGCGGAGTAGACGAAAGAGCCTGAGGGCATTGTAGCCAAAGGCCCCAACGGCCAAGACCAGTAATACCAGTAAGACTAAACTATTTGTATTCACGGCTCCTACATTGTAGGGGCGAACGTCCCTGTTCGCCCAGGGCCGACACATAGGTCGGCCCCTACATTAAGCCATTAGCTATTAGCTATATGCTATATGCTATTAGCCATCAGCAATCAGCCATATGCCATTAGCCTTCAGCCTTCGACCAGGAGCTTTTTAAACTCTTCAGTAAGCAAGGGGACTACCTGGAAGAAGTCTCCTACAATGCCATAGTCGGCCACTTTGAATATGGGGGCCTCAGGGTCCTTGTTAATAGCCACAATGCACTTACTAGAGCGCATACCTGCCAGGTGCTGGATGGCCCCGGAGATGCCGCAGGCAATGTAGAGCTTGGGCGAAACCACCTTCCCTGTCTGCCCTACCTGGTGCTGATGAGGAATCCAGCCGGCATCCACTGCCGCCCGTGATGCCCCCACCGCTGCCCTCAGAACACTGGCCAGTTCCCTAATTATGGCGAAGTTCTCCGGGCCCTTTATCCCCCGCCCGCCGGAAACGATGATGTCCGCCTCGGCCAGGTCTACAGCCCCTGCTACCTCCTGGACTACTTCCAAAATCCTGGTGCGGATCCCCTCCGGGGAAGGGCCTGCTGATACCTTCACCAC
This sequence comes from Candidatus Methylomirabilota bacterium, assembly GCA_016212365.1. GTDB lineage: Bacteria > Methylomirabilota > Methylomirabilia > Methylomirabilales > JACRGL01 > JACRGL01. The sequence goes on from JACRGL010000056.1 coordinate 11,660, forward strand.
TTCCGCCTTTCGTAAGGAATCGGGCTCAGAGATGGGAACCATGTTAGGCCTCAGGGTAGCCATCTGGGAGCTCCCTTCGGCGAGAACGGTGGCAATAACTTTTCCCGCATAGATAGGGCGGGTAGCCACAAGACGGCCCTTCTCATCAAGGGAAAGGGCTGTGCAGTCGGATGCCAGAGGGGCCTCAAGGCGCATGGCTACCCGAGGGGCCAGGTCCCTTCCCTGGGCAGTGGCCCCAAAGAGAAGAATGGAGGGCTGGTTTTGCAGCACAAGTTGAGAGAGAACGGTAGCATAGGCATTGGTAGTGTATTTAGCCAGGGAAGAATCCTGGGCCAGAAAGACCTTTTGGGCCCCATGATGGGCCAAGGTATCGGCTAAGGGGGCCACCCCTTCACCCATGAGGACAGCAGCCAGCTCTTCGCCAAGTAACCCGGCTAGACCTTTTCCTGCGCTCATCGCCTCCAGGGTAACCTTGCGCAGACTGCCGTCCCTGTGCTCCGCAAAGACCCAAACACCTCCAGCCATAGAAAATCCTTTCTAGCCTTCAGCTATTAGTAGGGGCGAACGTCCCTGTTCGCCCAGGGCCCGACCCGCTAAAAGCGGGTGCCCCGAGGTCGGCCCCTACATTTGACAGCTTCTTAAATTATTTTGGCCTCTTCCCGCAAGAGCTTAACTAATTGAGAGGCTTGCTCCCTGGGCTCCCCTTCCAGGATCTTCCCTGTAGCCCGGCTGGGCGGGGGGGAGAGCTTCAGGATCTTCACTTTGGACCCGGCCAGTCCTACCTCCTCAGGGGAGAGCCCTAGGCTAGAAGGATTGTGCTCGGCAATCTCCTTCTTCTTGGCCCCCATAATCCCCTTCAAGGAGGGGTAGCGGGGCTCATTCAAGCCCTTTTGAGCAGTAAAGACTGCTGGTAGAGAGACCTCCATTATTTCACTCGCCCCCTCGATTTGACGGTGAACGACCGCTTTCTTCCTATTGGCATCGATCTCCAGCTTTGTGATAACGCAGGCCTGGGGGAGACCCAGGAGCTCGGCCATGGCTGGCCCCACCTGGGCGGCGTCATCGTCTACCGCCTGCTTTCCGCAGAGGATGAGGTCGTAAGGGAGGCCCTGAATGGCCCTGGCGAGGGCCTTGGCGGTGGCATAGCTATCCCCGCCCTCAAAGGCGGGGTCGGAGAGATGGACCCCTTTATCAGCACCCATGGCTAACGCTGTGCGTAATGCCTCCTTGGCCTTAGGGGGTCCGAGGGTGATGACTGTCACCTCGCCCTCGCCCAGGCGCTCCTTGATGCGGAGCGCCTCCTCCAGGGCAAACTCGTCATAGGGGTTGATAACGTAAGTAATCCCCTCGGTCTCCACCCCGCTTCCATCAGGCTTGACCTTGATGGTAGCGGCAGTGTCAGGGACCTGCTTAAGACAGACAATGATTTTCAACTCCCCCTCCTGTAAACTTTAGCTCTCGGCTCTCGGCTCTCAGCCGCCAGCAAAAGAGCCCTTCTTTTATGGCTGATTGCTGATAGCTGATCGCTGATGGCATTACTAGATAAGGGCTAATCAGTACCTACGCTAGGAGTGAGTGGGCAATAACCATTCTCTGGACTTCGGAGGTCCCTTCATAAATCTCGGTAACCTTGGCGTCCCGGAAGAAGCGCTGCACGGGGTAATCCATCATATAGCCATAGCCGCCGAAGATTTGAATTGCCTTTACCCCTGCGGCCATGGCTATTTCCGAGGCGTAGAGCTTGGCCATGGCGGATTCCTTGGAGAAGCGGTCGCCTTTATCCTTGACAAAAGCTGCCCGGTAAGTAAGAAGCCGGGCCGCCTCTATCTGAGTGGCCATATCGGCTAGCATCCACTGAATGGCCTGGAAGGAAGCGATGGGCTGGCCAAACTGGACCCGCTCCTTGGCATACCTGATAGAAGCATCCAGGCAGGCCTGTGCGATCCCAACTGCCTGGGCAGCTATCCCGATCCTCCCCCCATCCAGGGTGGCCATGGCAATCTTGAATCCCTGGCCCTCCTCCCCGAGGAGGTTCTCCCGGGGTACCCGGCAATCCTCCAAAATTAATTCCGAGCTGCTGGAGGCTTTAATGCCCAGCTTCTTCTCCACCTTCCCTACCCGGAATCCAGGGGTCCCCTTCTCGACAATGAAGGCGCATATGCCTCGGTGCCCCTTGGTCTTGTCGGCCTGGGCAAAGACAATAGAGATATCCGCCTCGGGGGCATTGGTGATGAAAATCTTGGTCCCGTTAAGGACGTAAGTATCCCCTTCCCTGCGGGCGGTCGTCTGCTGATTGGCAGCGTCGGAGCCTGCGTTGGGCTCGCTCAAGGCAAAGCAGCCCAGCTTCTCCCCCTTAGCCAGAGGAGTAAGATATCTCCGCTTCTGTTCATCGGAGCCAAACATATACAGGGGATCGCAAACCAGAGAGTTGTTTACCGACATGACTACTCCAGTAGACGCACAGGCCTTGCAAATCTCCTCCAGGGCTAGGACGTAGCAGCGATAGTCGGCCCCGGCTCCACCATATTCCTCCGGAATGGCTATCCCCATAAAGCCCAGTTCCCCAAGCTTTTTTACAATCTCCGAGGGGAAACGGCCCTCCTCATCAAGCTGGGAGGCAATAGGGGCTAGTTCCTTAGTAGCAAAATCACGGGCGGTCTTCTGGAATAAGAGCTGTTCTTCTGTGAGGGAGAGATCCATTATTTACCTCCATCAATATTACCGGCCCTTAAACAACGGCTTTCGCTTTTCGAGGAAGGCGGATACCCCTTCCTTCTGGTCCTCAGTAGCAAACAGGAGGGCGAAGGCCTTTGCCTCTAATGCATGGGCGCTGTAAAGGTCCAAATCATAGCCCTCCTCGATGGCTGATTTGGCCATCTCCAGGGCTATGGCTCCCTTGCTCGAAATCTTCTCCGCCAAGGATTTGACCTCAGCCATCAGCTTCTCGGCAGGCACCACCTTGTTGACCAGCCCGATACGGTAGGCCTCGGCTGCATCTATTGTCTCCCCGGTAAAGGTGAGCTCCTTGGCCCGCTGCTTGCCTACCAGGCGGGAGAGGCGCTGGGTCCCTCCAGCCCCTGGGATGATCCCAAGGCCGATCTCAGGCTGGCCAAAGCGAGCCTTCTCTGAGGAGTAAGCGATGTCGCAGGCCATGCAGAGCTCAAGGCCTCCCCCCAAGGCATACCCATTGACGGCAGCAATCACCGGTTTTTTTAGGCGCTCAATCTGAAGGAAGACGGACTGGACTTTTCGGGTAAACTCCAATGCAGTTACCGGGGTCATCCCCTTGAATTCAGTAATGTCGGCCCCGGCCACGAAGGCCTTTTCGCCGGCCCCGGTGATGATGATTACCCGAGTATTTTCGTCATCGCCCAGATCTTGGATGGCTTTTCCTAGCTCCTCAACGGTCTCCCGATTAAGGGCATTTAATACCTGAGGCCGATTTATAGTTAGGGTAGTGATTCCCTCCTCAATCTTCACTTCGAGGTTCTTGAAGGCCATTATTAACCTCCGTAGGGGCGGGGCTCTGTCCCCGCCCTAGGGCCCGACCCGCCAAAGGCGTGTGCCCGGAGGTCAGCCCCTACATGATTATTATTCCCATTTCTCAATTCCCGTATTTGTAGAATCCACGTCCTGTCTTACGGCCCAGGTAGCCGGCATCCACCATCTTGACTAGTAAGGGGCATGGGCGATACTTGGGGTCTCCGAGGCCCTCGTGGAGGACCCGGAGGACGGCTAAGCAAACATCTAAGCCTATAAGGTCGGCAAGGGCCAGGGGGCCCATGGGGTGATTGCACCCCAAACGCATGGCGGTATCAATAGCCTCCTCCGTCCCTACCCCTTCCATCAGGGCGTAAATAGCTTCGTTGATCATCGGCAGGAGAATCCGATTCACTATAAAGCCAGGATAGTCGCTGGCCTCAACGGCGGTCTTACCCAGCTTTTCCACTATGGTTTTTGTGAGGGAAGCCGTCTCTTCAGAGGTAGCCAAGCCCCGAGTGACTTCCACTAGCTGCATCAAGGGAACGGGATTCATGAAGTGCATCCCTATTACCTTATCCGGGCGCTTGGTATTGGAGGCAATTCTCGTTATGGAGAGGGAGGAGGTGTTGGTGGCTAGGACCACTTCGGGGCGGCAGATCTTGTCCAGCTCGAGGAAGAGGGAGCGCTTTACCTCATAGTCTTCTATGGCGGCTTCCACAACGAAGTCACAATCCTTAAAGATGGCTAAATCAGTGGTGGGTGTAATGGCTTTAAGCATAGCCTCTTTATCGGCCTCGGTGAGCTTCCCCTTCTCCACTCCCTTTCCCAGGCCTTTGGATATCTTCTCCAGGGCCCTGTTAAGGACCCCCTTTTCTATGTCCCGGAGGACCACTTTAAGGCCACTCTGGGCGGCCACCTGGGCGATTCCACTCCCCATGGTCCCCGCACCAACTACGCCTATAATTCTCATCTCCATGGCCCCTCCTTTAAAGTCCAAAGTCCTATGTCCAATGTCAAAAACTGGAAAGCAGTATCAATTTAAGACGTTGGACTTTGGACTCCTAGACCTGTTCTACCACCATCGCCACTGCCTCGCCCCCACCCAGGCAGATGGCAGCCAGGCCCCTGCGCAGCCCGCGGTTTTTCATTGCATAGACCAGGGTGGTCAGAATCCGTGCCCCGCTACACCCGATAGGATGGCCCAAAGATACTGCCCCCCCATTTACATTCACCCGCTCCCGTTCCAGGCCCAGGATCTGCATTACCGCCAAGGCTACCACCGAGAAGGCCTCGTTGATCTCAAATAGGTTGATATCAGCTAAAGTAAGGCCTGTCTTTTTCAGGACCTTCTGGATGGCCTCGGCTGGGGCGATGGTGAACCACTCCGGGGCAAGGCCAGCGGTGGCCTGTCCCAGAATCCTGGCTATGGGCTTCTTCCCCAAGGCCTCGGCCTTAGAGCGAGAAGTGACCACTAAAGCAGCCGCCCCGTCATTCACCGAAGGGGCGTTTCCAGGGGTGATGGTCCCGTCCTTCTTAAAGACAGGCTTAAGCTTGGGTAATTTTTCCAGATCACCCCTTTTGGGCTCCTCATCCTCGCTCACCACGATTGGCTCTCCCTTCTTTTGGGGAATCTCAACGGGAATGATCTCCCCCTGAAACCTTCCTTCCTTCTGGCTCTCCAGGGACCGAGTATAGCTCAAGATTGCGTATTCATCCTGGGCCTCCCGGGAGATCCGGTACTTCTCGGCACAGATCTCCCCGCACATTCCCATGTGGAAATCGTTGTAAGGATCCCAGAGACCATCCTTAATAATGCTGTCAATAAGCTCCCCATGGCCAAGGCGGTAGCCGGTTCGGGCCTTGTCTAGCAAGTACGGGGCCTGGCTCATGCTCTCCATTCCCCCTGCTACCCCTATCTCCGTTTCCCCCGTTAAGATCCCTTGGGTGGCTAGCATCACTGCCTTAAGTCCGGAACCGCATACCTTGTTAATAGTGAGGGCCGCCACCGAATGGGGAAGGCCTGCCCCCAGGGCGGCCTGCCGGGCCGGGGCCTGCCCCATCCCATGAGGTAGGACATTTCCCATGATGACTTCATCTACCTCCTCGGGCCCAATCCCTGCCCTCCTCAGGGCCTCGGCAATGGCTATGCTACCCAGTTTGGGGGCGGGAAGGCTCGCTAGGGCCCCGTTAAAACTCCCAATAGGAGTTCGCGCCGCGCTCAGGATCACTACCTCTTCCATCGCCATCACCCCCTGGGGCTCACCAATACCCCTAAAAGGTATCCAAAGTTATATAGGCCCTTTCTCCTTATCGTCCATCACCCCGGAGAGCACCAAATCGGTCAGATCCTGGATCACTTCCTCCAAGGAATATCCTTTCAGATTCCAGCGCTTCAGGGCCCAGACCGCACAGAGGAAGAGGATGCAAATGGCAGTAAGGTTGGGGTCCCGGACCCTAAACTGACCCTTCTGATTTCCCTTCTCCATGATCTTTCGGAAGATGGAAACATAGCGCCTGTCAATTTCAAAGAGGTGGAGGAGAGCCTTCTTTCCTAAGGCGTGGGACTCCTGGTAAAGGAGCAAGACCACATCCTGAAACTCGTCGTAGATCTTCAAAGTAGCTTCCAGGGCGGCCTTCATCTGGAGCGCCGGGTCCTCGATCCCCTCCATAGCCGCTGCCATCCCCTCTTGGAAGCTAGTGAAAATCCTTTGGTAGACTAAATAGAGAATGTCCTCCTTAGTTTTAATATAACTATACAGACTCCCGATGCTAAGTCCGGAGGCCTCAGCAATCTCCCGCACACTGGTCTGATAATAACCCTTTCGGGAGAAAAGCTTGAGGGCGGCATCTCCTATCTGCTCACGCCTCTTGACGATCAGGTCCTGGTTTTTAACCAGTGTCTCTATGTTCCTTTCCATGTTTTCTTTGGACCTTTATTCATAATCGATTGAACGCTCATTCAACTTATTGAGATACTAATTCGCCTCCCATCCCTTGTCAAGTATTTTTTGAAATGATTTTTTAGTCCAGATAAATTATCGGAGAGGGGTCACGACCCGTCGGATTGGATTACCCTGGGGTACACCCATGCATGCAAAGGGGTCAGGTCTTGAATCTTGAATTTTGAGTTTTGTGGAGGGGAGGAAAGAGTTGACACGGCTCTTTCAAGGGCCAGGCTTATTAAGAAAACGAATTTTGAAAAAAGAGATTGAAGATTTAAAGGGATGGATGAAAGAGGGACTAACTTATGAAGAACCAGTCCTAGACTTTAGAAGGGAAGGCTTTCTATACGGTATGGGCCAAGTCGGGGCAGGGTCTGAGGAACCAGAGAGTGAACCCATTCTCGTAATAACGCTGAATTGTGCAGACTCTACGCTGCTTTCAGTGGAGCCAACTCTTCCTGGCTAATCAGGGGGAGCTTGAAGCCCTCCAGCACAGCATTAATTTGGTCTAGCGTGACCCGATCTGGAGCTGTGATCTCCAACCCGATCGGCTCTCCGCCCTGTCCGTAATCGACTAACAAACCCGGCCCCCTTAGTTCAGTTCGCACACTCTTGGTTCCGGCCTGGCGCGGTAAATACAAATAGGCCGCCAAGACCTTCCCCTTCCGAAAGGTAACTTCCAGATAGCGGTCCTTCATCTTCTGCTCCTTAGCACAGGATAGGCTGTAATCACAACCAACAGTTGTTCCTCTGAGTCGGGTTCAACGATCACCTCCCAATCTCGCCGATGATGCCGCGTTTCAATGACCCAGCGGCCCTCAACCACATCAGGGCGGTATCGGTGAGCCCGGTTGAGCATTTCGCGGAGGTCAATCTCGGTAAAATCTCGTTCTTCCATCCGCTTCTCAAGATGGGGGCTCAGCTCGAGCTCCCACTCCCACCAGTCCGGCCACTCCATTTAATTCTATCTTATCCGCCCCATTGATTCTATGTCGTAATCTACGCCTACGATTGCCGATAACCTATGGAAAATTCAGTCTTAGACTTATGGAAGGGAAACTTTTAATAAGACATGGGCCAAGTCGGGCAAGGTCCTGTAACAATGCCCAAATTCTATCTACCTCCAGCGATGGCCGGGACTATGGAAACCAGGTCCCCATCCTTTAAAGGAGTAGCCGGACCCTGGAGAAACCTCACGTCTTCCTCATTTACATATATATTTATAAAGCGGCGAATCCTGCCATCCCCCTCACAGAGTCTTTCCTTAAGCCCGGCATACTCACCGTCTAGCCTCTCGATCAGCTCGGCCACGGTCCTGGCCTCGACCTTAACTTCCGCCTGCCCCCGGGTAATGCCCCGGAGGGGAGTGGGGATTCTCACGGAAACGCTCATCGCCCTTTGACCTCCTTTCAGCTTCTCGAAGCTATCAGATTGGGCTCTATAGATGCGCCAGAACGGAGCCGACCCAGGGCCTCGTCAAAGGAGCGGAGGGCAGGTTTAATATAGGTGGCAGGCTTGAGGGCCCCGACCACCGCCTCCTGGGTCTTTAGGCCATTTCCGGTAATGGAAATGACAATCAAGTCGTCCCGAGGGACGACCCCTGTTTCAATGAGCCTCTTGGTGGCTGCCACCGTCACCCCCCCTGCCGTCTCGGAGAAGATACCCTCCGTGGAAGCGAGGAGCTTCATCCCATCCACAATCTCCTCATCAGTGGCATGCTCGCCGTATCCCCCGCTTTCCACAACCACTTTATAGGCGTAATAGCCATCGGCGGGGTTTCCGATGGCCAGAGACTTAGCGATAGTCTTGGGCTTCACAGGCTTGATGGTGTCACTCCCCTCCTTGATGGAGTTGACAATGGGACCGCAGCCTGCTGCCTGGGCCGCATGCATCCGGGTCTTACACTCCTTAATCAGGCCCAAAGTCTCCAGCTCCTTGAGCCCTTTCCAGATTTTGGTTATGAGGGATCCCCCTGCCGCCGGGACCACTATGTGATCGGGCGCTCGCCAGCCCAACTGTTCGGCAATTTCATAGCCGAAGGTCTTAGAACCCTCAGCATAATAAGGACGGATATTGATATTGACAAAGGCCCAGCCGTATTTGTCGGCGATTTCACTACAGAGCCGGTTCACCTCGTCATAGTTTCCCTCCACCGCCACCAAATTGGGATTATAAATCAAGGTCCCCAGCACCTTCCCCTGCTCCAGATCTGCAGGGACGAAGATGAAGCTTTCAAGGTTAGCCTCGGCGGCATGGGCGGCTACAGAGTTAGCCAAATTTCCTGTGGAGGCACAGGCCACTACCTGGAAGCCAAACTCCATCGCCTTAGTCACCGCCACTGCCACCACCCGATCCTTAAAGGAAAGGGTTGGATGGTTTACCGTGTCATTTTTCACATAAAGCTCTTTCACCCCTAAGGCCTTAGCTAGGTTGGTTGCCTTTATCAGAGGGGTCATCCCACAGTGCCGGCCCACGGCGGCCTCCCCTTCAATGGGCAAGAGGTCTTGGTACCGCCAGATGCTAGGCGGTCCTGCCTCGATCCTCTTTCGCGTCATGGCCCGCTTGATGGCCGGGTAGTCATAGGCCACCTCCAGGGGCCCAAAGCAGAACTCGCAGACATGAAGGGGTTCGGCGGGATATTCCCGGCCGCACTCCCGGCATTTCAAACCTTTCACCTTGGGCATGTCTTCCTCCTAAAAATTGATTCTCCCCTTTTCAGGCTTTTCCAAAAGTTCATGCCTGCTCCACCTTAACCCCTAGCTGGGTGAGGTATTCGACCCCCCTCTGGATTTGCTCCTCGCTACCCTCCAGCTCTAAGACCACTTCTCCTTCAGACTCGGTAACCCGGGCTTTTTTGATGTTGGGGATGAGGTGGCAGTCTTTAGACATACGGTAGATCACGGGCTCCTTAATAAGGCTTGGGGGGAAAACAAGGGTGACCTTCCTCTTAGGCATCTTCGCCGCATCCTCCGGCAGCTAAATGTCAACCGCCAAATAAAAACCCCTTCCCATCTTTGAGATGAGAAGGGGTAACGAAAACCAACTTCCCACTTCTCATCTCTCATCCGCCATTTGCGGATGCAGGAGTTGGCACTTCTGTCCCCCCGCCTTTGGCAGGGGAACCCGTTGCCGTGGCTTCGCAGGGCCAGTCCCTCAGCCACTCTGGATAAGAAGCTTGCGCAATAAAAGCAGATTTATCTTAGCTTGTCAAGGAAAAAATGAATCCCGGAGTTTTTTAAGAATAGGAACCCCCTCTTTAGTGCACCACGTCCTGCTCTATGGGGTCCACATGGACCCCTTTCTCCTCTAGCCACCTGATGCCCCGCTCTAGCTCTTCATAGTCTCCCTCGAGCTCCACCATCATCCATCCCAGCCCCTCCACGTAATCCGCCTGGCGGATGTTGTAGCTAAGCTCGAAGGACTCCGAAAGCTGCCACATCACCGGCTCATCGGCAAGGGAGCCAGGAAATGAGAGATGCACCCGCCGCTTGGCCATAGACCACTCCTCTCTCTAACTCAAGATTCCATCA
>JACRGL010000058.1 GCA_016212365.1 Candidatus Methylomirabilota bacterium
AGTCAGGGGCCGTTCGGCTCTTCACCCAGGAGGAGGGCTTTAATGCGAAGGCGCAGGGTCTGGCGACCACCATACCGGTCTATCTCAGGATAGAAGGCGATATGGGTCCGGTATGGGCTCCCTGTTATTTCCCCTTGAAGCCCGGCCATACTAAAGCCGATAGCCCCGATGACCTTTTCTTTCTGGCGTACCTTTATTTTGAGGTGGTTCTCCCCGACCTGCCTGGGGTACTTCATCACCTGGAGCCCCCTGGCGAGGAGGGTGGGCTCGGGGTTGCCCAGCCCATAGGGGGGCAGCTTCTCCAGCTCAGCGGCCACCTCCAGGGAGAGCTCGTCCAAGAAGACCTCGGCATCGATCTTTAGAGAAGGCTCGAGATCCTCATCCCCCAGGGTCTCCCGGGCCAGTTCCTGAAACCGGTGTCTAAAGGCCTCTACTTCATCCTCGTTTATGGTGAAGCCCGCGGCGAGGCGGTGGCCTCCATAGGCTATGAGGTGATCCTTGCAAGAATCTAAGGCCTGATAAAGGTCCAGGCTCCCTATGCCCCGCGCTGACCCCCGGCCCTTTCCATCCTCCAAGGCGATAAGGACGGCCGGGCGGTAGAACTCCTCCACCAGACGAGAGGCTACGATGCCAATCACGCCTGGATGCCAGCCGCGGCGAGCAAGGACGATGGCCCTGGACCGGCTTTGATCCATATCCAGGATTGCCTGGCGAGCCTCGGCCAGGATATCCCTCTCGATTCTTTGGCGCTCGCGGTTTTGGCCTCCTAGATCCATGGCCAATGCCCTGGCTTCTCCCTCCTCTTGGGCAATGAGGAGCCGAAGGCTAATGCTAGGGTCGCTCAACCGTCCCGGGGCATTGACCCTTGGGGCCAGGATGAAGGCCACCTGACCAGCAGAGATGGGACCATCCCTGAGCCCGGCTTCCTCCCGCAGGGCGGCTATGCCCGGCCGCGGCTCCCGGACCATGCGCTGGAGGCCATGCCTGACGAGGATCCGGTTCTCCCCTGTCAAAGGGACCACATCAGCAATAGTCCCTAAAGCCACCAGGTCCAGGTATTCGAGGAGGCAGGTTTCGACCCCTCCGCCCTCCGCTCCGCCTCCGGCGGATGAACCGTGAACCGTGAACCAAACCGCCTGGGCCAGCTTGAAGGCCACCCCTACCCCTGCCAGGCCCTTGAAGGGATAGGGGCAGTCCTCCTGCTGGGGGTTGAGTATGGCATAGGCAGGTGGAAGGACGGGAGGGGGGTGGTGGTGGTCACTGATAATGAGGTCCAGGCCCAGCTCCCGGGCGAGGGCTGCCTCCTCCACGGCGGCGGTTCCGTGATCCACAGTAATAACCACGCTAAAGCCCTCATCCCGGGCCCGGTGAAGCACCTCAGCCCGGAGGCCGTAACCCTCCTCAAGCCTCTTGGGGAGGTGATAGGCCACCGCGCCCCCCAAGCCCCGGAGCACCTGGAGGAGGAGGGCAGTGCCGCTAATTCCATCCACGTCGTAGTCGCCATAGAGGAGGACCTTTTCCCGGAGATGGATGGCCTGGGCAAGCCGGGAGGCGGCCTGGGCCATCCCTTTCATCAAAAAGGGGGAATGGAGGCTCTCGAGGGGGCTATCCAAGAAGATCCGGGCCTGGGCAGGGCTTTTACAGCCGCGATTCAAGAGGAGGGTCGAAAGGAGCGGGGAGATGCCCGCCTCTCTTGCGAGGGCCTCCACCTCCCCTGGGTCCACCTGGGAGATCAGCCACCGCCTGCTCACCGGGCTGTCCTCCCCGTCCTGAGCCTCTTCCTGGCCTTGGCCAAGCCGCGGGTCCGCCACTCAAAGACGATAGGGGAGGCCACGAACCAAGAGGAGTAAGTCCCCACCAGGATCCCCAGGATGAGGGCAAGGGAGAAGTCGCGCAACACCTCGCCCCCTAGTAAGAAAAGGGCTATCACGGCTAGAAGGGTGGTGAGGGATGTCATCGCCGTCCGGCTTAGAACCTGGTTGATGCTGGCGTTAATCACATCCGACAGGGGCTCTCGCTTGCGTCCTCGGAGGTTCTCCCGGATGCGATCGTAAACCACTACCGTGTCGGTCAACGAATAGCCACCGATGGTAAGGAGAGCGCTGACAACAAGCAAAGTGATCTCTTTATTTAAAAGGAAGAACACCCCCAGGACCGCCAGAACGTCATGGAAGGTGGCCACTGTAGCAGCCACTCCAAAAACGAATTCAAAGCGCCAAGCTATGTAAATAATAATCCCAATCAAGGAAATGAGGATGGCCCAGAGGGCAGCCTTTTGCAAGTCCTTTCCAATGGCCGGTCCCACTTCGTTAGAACCCTCCACAATGAACCTGTTGTTAGGAAATCCCTTCTCCATTATTCCCCGGATCCTTTCGGCGGTCCCCCCTATGCCGACCTCCCCCCTCTTGACCCTCACCATTACCCGATCGCCCCCGGCGAACTGTTGAGGCTCACTATCCTTGAGACCGTTTCGGGTCAATTCCCCGCGCAAATCGGCCAGGGAAACAGGCCGCTCGAATTTGAGCTGGACGGAGGTGCCCCCGGCGAAATCGATCCCCAGATTGGCCTTTCCCCGATAGATCTGAATGGCGGCCAGGAGGCCCAGCAGGACAAGGACAGCCGAGAAGACGAAGGCCACCTTCCTCTTTCCAATAAAGTCTATATTGGTCTTACCTAGTAGTTCCATCGCTGACCCCGCTTATAGCTAATAGCCTATTGCCCGCTTCGCTTTATGGCTAACAACTCCGTCTTTACCATATGCCATCAGCCATAAGCCATTAGCCATTAGATGCTGAGCCTCTTTATCTCCCACCGCCGGATCATCCAGTCAAAGACGGTCTTGGTCCCCACCAGTGCTGTGAAGAGATTGAAGGTCACCCCCATACTGAGGGTCACGGCAAAGCCCTTTATAGGACCAGTGCCAAAGAGGAAAAGGGCAAGGGCAGTGATGAGGGTAGTCACATGGGAGTCCCATATGGTCCAAAAGGCCTTGTCATAGCCAGCATCTATGGCCGAGCGCACCGTCTTACCCAGGCGGAGCTCCTCCCGGATCCGCTCAAACATCAACACATTGGAATCGACGGCCATGCCCATGGAGAGCACAATCCCCGCAATCCCTGGCAGGGTCAGGGTTGCCCTCAGGAGGGCCAGGGCCCCCATCATGAGGATCAAGTTGAGGAAGAGGGCAAAGTCCGCAATGAGCCCTGAGAACTTATAGTAGACGGCCATGAAAAGGATTACCAAGAGCCCGCCCAGGATGGTGGCCTGAATCCCTTTCTCAATGGAGTCCTGGCCCAGGGATGGCCCTACCGTTAGGTTAGCAATGATGTCCACCGGTGCCGGGAGCGCACCAGCCCGGAGGACAATGGCCAGGAGGCTTGCCTCTTTCTCGTCAAAATTACCGGTGATCCGGGCCCGGCCGTCGGGGATCTTGGTCTGAATGACAGGGGCACTATAGACGTTGTCGTCCAAAATGATGGCCAATCGCCGGCCCACGTTGGCACCCGTGACTTCGCTAAATATCCTGGCACCCTCCCGGTCAAACTCCAGACCCACTTGGAACCTCCCCGGGACCTCCGAGTCAACCTGGGCCCGGGCCGAGGTAAGCACATCTCCGGTGAGCATGGCCTGCTTCCTCACCAGGTAAGGGACCCGGCGGGCAACGTTTCCCTTCTCATCCAGAACCCGCTGATAGAGGACCTGATCCCCCTCAGGGACCTTGCCCTGCAGGGCCTCTGAGAGCTTCCTCTCGTAATCCTCTTCATCCAGGAGTTTGAACTCTAGAAGGGCGGTCTGACCGATGAGCTTGATAGCTCGCTCAGGCTCGCGGATGCCTGGGAGCTGGACAACAATCCGTCGCTCCCCCTCAGGGACGATATGGGGCTCGGCTACTCCGAATTGATCCACGCGGTTTCGGATGGTCTCCAAGGTCTGGCTCACTGCTAAGCCCCGGACCTCCTTGGACCGGCCACTCCCCATGGCCACCAGGATCTCCTCAACCGTCCCACCGGGGCGTTCCAGCTCCCGATAGTCAGCCAGTAACTTCTCGGCTGCCTGGCGCTGGGCAGGGTCCTTGAGCCGGATACGGATGCGGTCTATGCCCTCTCGGGAGACCTGCTCGAAGGCTACCTTCTCCTTTTCCATGACCCGCCGGATCTCCGCAGCAAGCCGCTCAGTGGCGTTTTCCACCGCCTTATCGGTCTGGACTTCCAGAACCAGGTGCATGCCCCCCCGGAGATCGAGCCCCAGGTTGAGCTTCTCATGGGGAAAGTAACGTCGCCACCAAGAGGGGAAGGCATCGAATCCCGGCAAGGAAGGAAGAATATAAAGGAGGGATAGAGCGGCAGTCCCGGCCAGAAGTAGCACCCTCCATTTGATTTCCCTTTTCATTCGGCGTCTCTTTCTACTCTATTACACTCTATTACAGTAGTCAGTTATCAGAGGTCAGTTAATGACTCCTAACCCAGTCTTCGGTCTTTGCTGAAGACTGAGGACTGAAGACTGGATACGTCTATAGGCTAAAGGCTATAGCAGCTTAACCCCGTTAAACTTGAGGCCGAAGGTGCAGCCTAAGACCTCAGCGGCCCGCCGGCAGGCCACCATCCGGGAGAGGAATATCTCGAAATACTCCATAATCTGGGAAATCTGGGTGTCTATGGAGAGCTCTAAAGTGATGGCCTTCCTCTCCTCTTCAACCCTCAAGAAGGAGTGCTCTACGGCGTAATTCACCCGATCATGGATATCGAAAGTAGTAGGGTTTGGGTTTCTCACCCGGGAGCGATGAACATCCGATTTGTCCGCTAAGATGGCAGCGGCCGCAACCCGATCGGTGGGCTCGCCCTGCTCTTCCTCGTGATTGGCAATGGCACCAATGATGAGCACCAGCTCCTCTGGAGGCATCCCTAGCTCCTGCAGGATATCCTTAACCAACAGGGCCCCGGAGATGCCATGGTTGGCTCGACCCAGGACGTTGCCTATGTCGTGGAGGAAGCTGGCCATGGCGGCAAGCTCCGCCTCCCGCGATGGATAGCCCAGGCGCAGCATGACGTTTCCTGCAATGCTCGCCGTGAGGTTGGCGTGGCGGTAGCCGTGCTCGGTATAGCCCAGCTTCCCCAGGTGCTCATTGGCCTTGTCCAGGTAGACCCTGATTTGGGAATTATTCTTGATGTCCTCTAAGGTGACCAGAGCCATATTTGAGTAATAGAGTGTCAATCGCGGAGGACGCGAAGGCAAGGAGGCTCGCTATCCCTGACACCATCAACCCTGGCCCCCTGAGAGGTCATGAAAAGGAGGTAATCCACCACCTCCGGCGAGACCTCCTCGCCAGGCACCAGGAGTGGGATCCCTGGGGGGTAGAGGGTGACCACCTCGGAACTCACCCTTCCGGCTGCCTCTCCCACCTCTACATACTCATAAGGGGCGAAGTAGGCCTCCCTGGGTGGAAGGATGAGTCGATCCCCTTGAATAGGGGGGATGAGGGGCTTGATTGGAGGTGCACCCTTCTCGGCGCGGGTAGCAATGCACGTGAGGGCAGAAACCAGGCGGTCCAGGTCGTCCTTCCTATCTCCAATACTGACAATGACCAGGAGGTTCCCCAGATCTGCCATCTCTACCTGGACCCCGAATTCGGCGTTCAGGATAGCAGAGACCTGAAAGCCGGAGAGCCCCAGGGCCTTCGTTGAGATGGTGAGTTTAGTGACATCAAGCCGATAGGGACCGGCCCTTTCCACGAGCCCCGCCTCCAGGCAGTAGAGCCCTTCTATTCGATTGATCCGGGCCCTCGCCCCTTCGGCCAGCTCGATGGCCTTTCCCAAGAGCTTCCTCCCTTCAGTGGCCATCTGCATCCGGGCTAGATCCAGGGAGGCCATCAGGATATAAGAGGGGCTGGTGCTCTGAAGGAGGTAGAGCACTCCCCGCAGCCTCCCCAGGTCTACCCTGTCCCCCTTTATGTGGAGCATGGAGGCCTGGGTCATACCCCCAACGATCTTGTGGGTGCTCTGCACACAAATATCGGCGCCCGATTCCAGGGCCGATGGGGGAAGGTCCGGGTGAAAGCGGAGGTGAGGGCCGTGGGCCTCGTCAACCAGGGCCAGCATCCCCTGGGCCTTGGCCTTCGCGATGAGTGTGGAAAGATCGGCAGCCACCCCATAGTAGTTGGGACTGGTGAGGCAGAGGATTTTGGCCTGCGGATAGAGCTCCATGACCGTCGAGAGGGCCGATCCTGTCACGTTCCAGGCAATGCCCAGCTCAGGATCGAGCTCTGGGAGAAAGAAGCGGGGGATTGCGCCGCTCAGGACTATCCCTGCCAGAATCGACTTATGGGCATTCCGGGCCACCAGGACCTGGTCCCCGGGTTTAGCGGTGGCCAGGATCATGGCCTGGTTTCCCACTGTGGTCCCGTTCACCAGGAAGAAGGAATGGTCAGCCCCGTAAGCCTCAGCGGCTAACTCCTGGGCTTCCTTAATCACCCCCACGGGCTTCTGAAGGCAGTCCACTTCATCCAGGGTAGTCAGGTCTATAGTGAAGATCTTGGGGCCCACGAACTGGCGGAAGCGTGTAGAAATGCCCTTCCCGCTCTTATGGCCCGGGGTATGGAAGGATACCTTCCTGGCCTCGGCAAGGGCTACCAGGGCATCAAAGAGAGGGGTCCGAAACTGACGCTCAGGTACCATTGGAAGAACAGGTCTAAAGTGTCCAAAGTCCAACGTCTTATAAAGGTTCTAGCCTTTGACATTGGACATGGGACATTGGACATGGGACATTGGACATGGGACATTGGACATGTTTAATGGTATGTGAAAAGGGGGTGGTTGTCCTCTATGATCCGCTCTTCCCGTTTGAGCCGGGCGCGGATGTGTTTGGGGAGGAGGAAACTCATCTGATGGGTCAGGCCATCCCAGTAGCGGAGCTCCCCTTCGATGCGCTCGGTGATCAACCGGTCAATGGTAGCAGGGGACAGGGTTCGGGGGTCGCTCTCTGCCGAGGCCACAGCGAAGCCCCAGGGTAAGGCAAAGCAGGGTATAGCAGCCCAATAGGGGGCGACCACAGGAAAGACCAGGCTCAAGGTCTTATGGATGGCGGAAAAACATTCTAGGCTGGCCGGGCTCACCGTCCCTGCCTGGAGGGAGATGACCCCTTGCGGGTTCAGCCTCTCCCGGACGATCTCGTAGAACTCCTTGGTGAAGAGGAGATAGGCTGGACCCTCCTCCACTGGCTCCGAGATGTCAATGACGATAGCATCGTAGGTCTCTCGGGTCTCCTCCAAGTATTTCCTGGCATCCAGGTATTGGAGCTCCACCCGAGGGTCAGTAAAGGACCCCTGGTGCCACTCGGGCAAATGAATCCGGCACTTCTCCACCACCTCCTCGTCGATGTCCACCATGAGGACCCGCTTTACCGTCCGGTGGCGGAGGACCTCTCGTAAAGTAGCCCCCTCCCCGCCTCCCACGATGAAGACATGCTCTGGCTGTGGATGGGCCAGCATGGCGGGGTGCACCAAGGCCTCGTGATAAATGAATTCATCCGCCAGGCTCGACTGGATCTTGCCATCGAGCACCAGGCTCTTCCCGTAGCTCCCCAGCTCCAGGATGTCCATAGTTTGGTAATTGGTCTGCCCGGAGTAGAGAACGCCTTTGATCCCATGGAGATGCCCTTCCTCAGGGCTCAGGGGCTCAATAAACCAGCGATAGTTCTTGATGGGCACTTTCGGCCTTACCTTGGGCAGAAATCTTGTGCGGGAGCTTCCCGGTGTTTCCCGGGATAATGCCCCGCTTCATGTGGATGATAAGCGGGTTTTTACACTTAAAGCGGGAAGCAATGTAACCAGCGGCATCTTCGGGTATAATCGCATCCCCGCAGGTGAAGATATCAACGGCGGCATACCGATATTCGGGCCAGGTATGAATGGCAAGATGGGATTCGGCGATCACTACCACCCCGCTCACCCCAAAAGGGTTAAACTCGTGGAAAGCAAGGTCCACTACAGTGGCATTACAAGCTTTAGCCGCTGAAAGCAGGATCTCTTTGACGATGTCCATACGCTTGAGCAACTCTGGGTTACAACCGTGTAGTTCCACTAATAGGTGTTTTCCCAGTGCTTGCAATTAACTACCCCCTTTCCAAAGGTAATTTTCTGGGAGACTCTCCCAATTTCAAAGGCGTTATACCTTTTTTTCTCAAAAATGCAAGGAAAAAATGCAAGGGGAAAGGAAAATTTTGGTCTTGTGTAATCGGGCCTCATAAGGTATAAGGGTCATATAAGGCCAAGCCCAAGCGGGGTGCGGAGCTAGGGTGATTGGGGCTTTCAAGGGGAAGCTAACTGAACTCAGGGGCAGTGTAAGCCAATGGGGGCTAATCCTTTTGGTCCTGGTTGTCCCCTTGGCCATCAGCCCTGCAAACACCAATCTCTATAACGTCCCCAAGAACTTCCTCTCTCGAATCCTAATCCTCCTGATCCTGCTCCTATGGCTCTCCGATTGGGACGAGCGCAGCTCCATTCGACTCCCCATTTCTCCTCTCTCCTTACCAATACTGGCCTTCTTTCTGGCTTCCCTCCTCTCCCTACCTAAGGCCCTGGACTTCTATCAGGCCCTGGATGGGGCATATCGCCTCTTCGGCTATGTCCTCCTATACCATCTGACCCTCTACGCCATCCGAGCCCACTGGCAAGTGGAACGTCTTTTCTATGCCATGGGCATCGCCGGGGCCCTGGTAGCCATATACGGGGTCCTCCAATACTGGGGATGGGACTTTTTGATCCTGAGCGAACGCTTCCGCCCTGTCTCCTTCCTGGGCAATACAGGCTACGCCGCTGAATACCTCATTCTAGTTATTCCCATTTCCCTGGCCCTCTTCCTTGGGGCGAGGTCCTTCAGGGAAAGGGCCCTATGGGGAGGCCTTGTTGGCCTTCTCCTCCTTCACCTCATCCTCACCCTGGCCCGTGGGCCCTGGGTTGGGCTCTTTATCGCGCTCCTCTGGATGGGATGGGTCCTATTCCGCCGCTTTCAGCGCGAGGGGAAGCCCTTCATCCCATTTGGCCGGAGGGAGAGAGTCGGGGTCTTTTTGGCGCTGGCCGTCTTTATCCTCTACTTTACCCTCTATCCTGGCCTCCTATCCAGGGTCTGGAGCATCTTCGATCCCATGCATCCCAGTAACCGGGTTCGCCTCCTCATCTGGTCCAGCAGCTTGAGAATCATTGCCCGGGAACCCCTTGTCGGGGTGGGCCTGAGCAATTACGAACTCCACTACCCCTTATTTCGAACAGTGGAAGAATGGAGGCTATCCGAGAAATTGATAGTGGGCGAGGCCCATAACGACTACGTCCAGATCGCTGCTGAGACAGGACTCCTGGGCCTGGCCCTTTTCCTATGGCTTCTTTTCCGGGTTTCTCGCACCATCCAGAACCTCCTCCGAAAGGCCGAGGATGGACGCTCCTTCCTCCTAAGCCTGGGCCTGGGGGGTGGCCTGACTGCCCTGTTGATCTCTGCTTTTTTTGCCTTCCCTTTGAAAAACCCAGCCCCTGCCCTTTATTTCTGGCTCTTCCTAGGGCTCATATCAGCCATGGAGGCCCTCTCTGGGCAGGCTTCCCCAAGGGCCATCCCACTTCCGCGGGTCCTGGCCTGGGGGACGGCCATCCCCATCCTGACCCTGTCTTATGTCCTGGTCATAGGCCAATTCCTGGCCGACCTTCACCTGGAGAAGTCCAGGCGCCATCTCTGGCAGGGGAGGCAGTCGGAAGCGTTAGCCGAATACCAAAGGGCCATCTCCTTCTACTTCCCCAACTTCTATACCCAAGAACTCCGCCGCAAGGCCTTTACTGACAAGGGGATCTACCAAAAGGCCATTCTGGAATATCAGAAGGCCCTGGCCCAGAATCCTGAAAGCGCCGAGCTCCATGCCGATCTAGGGGCCACACTTGGGGAGATGGGACAATACAAGGAAGCGGTGGGGGAGCTCCAGAAGGCCCTTAAACTCAATCCTAACTTATACGCTGCCCGGGAGAATCTGGGCCACGCTTATCTCTTCCAGGGCCAGTGGGGGGAAGCTGTTCAGGAATATCAGAAGGGCATAGAGCTGGAGCCTCGCTCAGCCAGGGCTCACTTATACCTCGGGATCGCCCTTTACAAAAAGGGCGAGAAGGGGAGGGCTGAAATGGAGTGGGATAGGGCCCTGGCCCTCGATCCCCGTCTTCGAGGGGAAAGGGGCCATTTAAGAATCCTGTTAGAGGGTCTTGGGCATTAGATTTTTCTTGATTTTTTCCTTTTCCATGTTAAATTCTAGCCCAAGGCCCAATCCAGGCCATTTTCGCAGGCGTTAGAGGGGATAATCCCTAGAGGGACGAAGCATGTCCCATTCGGCACAATCATTGCATATTAAGGAAAAATGGGAAAACGGATGAAATAACCCTTAATCTTCCTTTTTGAGGAATCGTGAAAGGCTGGCGGCTGGCGACTGGCGACTGGCGACTAAAAGGGGGATTCACCCTCATAGAGCTGGTGGTGATCCTTATCCTGGTAGGCATACTGGCAGCGGTGGCCATCCCGAAATTCATGGACCTGGGCCGCCAGTCCCGGATCAATACCACCAAGAAGGAGATGCAGGACCTGAAGGTGGCCATCATTGGGGACCCTGATGCCATTGCTGCCGGAAGGTATTCCAAGCCAGGATACTGGGGGGACGTGGGGGCCTTGCCGAGCTCCCTTAACGATCTTATAACCAAACCCGGACCAGTAAGCGCTTTTAATAAGTATACCCAGCGCGGGTGGAATGGCCCTTATATCGAGAGCGATCTCCTACAGGACGCCTGGGGCACTAACTTTGTATATCAAACCCCGGATGGCACAGGGGGCAGGAGGTTCATTATCACCAGTTATGGCCCTGACCAGGCCTCCGGGGGCGGTGACGACATAACCCTGGATATCACTTTTTGACGACCATGAAAGACTGGCGACTGGCGACTGGCGACTGGCGACTAAAAGGGGGATTTACCCTGATTGAGGTAATCCTTGTCCTGATCCTTATCGGTATTATGGCGGCCCTGGCGGCCAATCTATTGGCCAACTCCCTGGATCGGTCCCGTTTCGACGATACCTGGAAGGAGATGAATTCCATAAAGATGGCCGAGGTGGGGAATCCCGATTTAGTAAA
>JACRGL010000057.1 GCA_016212365.1 Candidatus Methylomirabilota bacterium
AAAAGCAGAGGTAGCAAACGCTGCGCCATTGACGGACACTTTGCAAAGTCTTGAACGTTATACGAAATGCGTCTTCCAAATAATTGAGGGAAGGAGAGGAATAATAATGAAGAAGAAATTCAATCGGGTATACCAATTCAAGATTACGCTAAAGGGCATCAAACCTCCTATTTGGCGGCGAATACAAATTCCTGAAACTTATACATTTTGGGCTCTACATGTCGCCATTCAGGATGCTATGGGATGGGGAGACTATCATCTCCACGAGTTCGAAGCTGTAGATCCTTCAACTGGTTTAAAGGTAAATATAGGAATTCCAGATGAAGAATTTGGCAGAGAAATTCTTCCGGGATGGAAACAGAAAATTACTGACTACTTTTCTATGGAAAATCAATCAGCAAATTATGTATACGATTTCGGCGACAATTGGGAACACAAAATACAATTGGAAAAGATACTTCCTCGTGATGAAAATATTCAATACCCGGTATGTACCGCTGGAAAGCGAGCATGTCCGCCAGAGGATTGTGGAGGAGTCCGGGGATATGAAGAATTTCTGGAAGCTATAAGAGATCCCCAACATGAGCAACATGAAGAAATGCTGGAGTGGATTGGTGGAAAATTTGATTCAGAACATTTTGATCCGGAAGAGGTTATTTTTGAAGATCCTGATGAACGTCTCAAACTTACATTTGAATAAAAGACGCACATCGCCTAACAACGGCACAAACGGAAATCTCACAAACCTGGCGGTTTCGTCCGTGCCGCACACGTTATGCGTCATTGGTCGCCTAAGGCAAATTGCTTTTATAAAAAGTTAATTGGATGGATATCGGAGAAATTAGGGAAAGAATAAAGCTCGGAGAGTATGAAATCAGTTATCATTTGGTTATCACTTCTACCGTAGGAGGCATGGATGTTGATAAGAGGGAAAGCCTGGAAGTTTGGCGATGACGTGGATACGGATGTGATTATCCCCTCCCTCTACCTGGTCACTTCTGATCCGGAGGAGCTAGGGAAGCACTGCATGGAGGCAGTGGACCCGGAATTTCCCCGAAAGATTGGAAAAGGGGACATTATTGTAGCGGGAAAGAACTTTGGCTGTGGCTCTTCAAGGGAGCATGCCCCCATATCCATTAAAGCAGCCGGGGTCTCCTGTGTCATTGCCAGGAGCTTCGCCCGGATATTCTATCGGAATGCCATAAATATTGGCCTCCCCATCCTGGAGTGTCCTGAGGCGGCTGATGGGGTTTCCACTGGAGACCAATTAGAGGTAGACCTGGATACGGGTGAGATCCGAAACATGAGCACCGGGAGGGTCTATCGGGCGACTCCATTCCCCCCCTTCATGCAGGAACTCATCGCTGCTGGCGGTCTCATGAAGTACGTGGCAAAGCAGGTCGGCCTTGCCAGAGGCAGTGATTAGTGATTGGTGAATTGGTGATTGGTAATACGGTAGGCCAGATTTCTGGGAATCAATTGGAATTATGGGGAGAAGGCAAGATAATGATATGAGAAAGGGGATAGGATTGAATGGCTAAGGGTTATGCGGTTGCAATAACAGGTGCTACTGGGGCTGTTGGTCAAACCATGCTAAAGATCCTGGAGGAGCGGAAGTTTCCCGTGAAGGGCCTCCGCCTTTTGGCCTCGGAGCGCTCCCAGGGAAAGACGCTGAAATTTCAGGGTGAAGAAATAAAAGTGGAAAAGCTCACCGAGAACTCTTTCCAGGGGATTGACATCGCCCTCTTTTCGGCTGGTGCTGCCAGGAGCAAGGAGTTTGCCCCGGCCGCTGCCAGGGCCAGGGCCGTAGTCATTGACAATAGCTCCGCCTTCCGCATGGAACCCGACGTTCCCCTGGTAGTGCCCGAGGTGAATCCCCATGCCGTGGCGAGATTTCAGAACCGGGGAATCATCTCTAATCCCAATTGCACTACCATCGTGATGGTGGTTCCCTTGAAGCCGCTTCATGACTACGGAAGGATCCGGCGAGTAGTGGCCTCTAGCTATCAGGCCGTGTCCGGGGCGGGGGCAAGCGCCATTCGCGAGCTGGAAGAGCAGATCCAGGCCTATGTCCATGGAAAGCCCATCGAGGCCAGGGCCTTCCCTTACCAGATTGCCTTTAATCTCATCCCTCATATAGACGCCTTCCAGGATAACGGATATACCAGGGAGGAACTAAAGATGCACTACGAGACTCGGAAGATCCTGGAAGACGAGGAACTCCGGGTCACGGCTACTACCGTGCGGGTCCCTGTCTTTTACGCCCACTCGGTTGCTGTGAACATCGAGACGGAACGTAAGATCTCGGCTTCCAAGGCCAGGGCTCTTTTGAGCCAGGCCCCTGGAGTCCGGCTCTACGACGACCCCGGCCAAAAGAAGTATCCTATGCCGCTTTTCGTGGCCGGTCAGGACGACTGCTTCGTAGGCCGGATTCGGGAGGACATCTCCCATGAAAAGGGATTGAGCTTCTGGGTGGTAGGGGACCAGCTCAGGAAAGGGGCGGCCACCAATGCCATCCAGATCGCCGAGATTTTAGTGGAGAAATATTTATAAGGCCCTCAACCTATCTCATTGGGCCTATCGTTAAACCTATATTATGGGCGGACACATCCACCTTAGGGGGATGCCCTACGCTAAATAATTGATTTTATTATGTAGGGGACGACCTCCGTGTCGTCCCAGAATGATTAAAAACCAACTGGCCGAGAGGCCCATCTTATTGGCTGGAAAACGGACGGTAGGGTCTAGAAAAGCAGGGCAGATTAACTCCCTGCTTTTTCTTTTAAGGCTGAGAAGCTGACAACTGTTTTTATGACCGATGGCTACCTGCTATGACTTAAAGCTAATAGTTGACCGCTGATAGCCAAAGGCTAATAGCTTCCATGCGCAACTTCAAGCTTATCCTGGAATACGACGGGACTGACTATCACGGCTGGCAGATACAGCCAGGCCTCCCCACCGTTCAGGGGGCTTTAGAGGAGAAGCTCCGGATCATTACAGGGGAGGCCATCCGGGTGATTGGTGCCGGAAGGACCGATGCCGGGGTCCACGCCCTGGGACAGGTGGCCAATTTTAAATCTGACCTGGCTATTCCCTCGGAAAAATTAGCCAGGGGCTTGAACAGCCTTCCCCCATATGACATCGTGGTGACCAATGTGGAAGAGGTCCCCCTGGACTTCGACGCCCGCCGCCTTGCCAAGGCCAAAACCTATCGCTACTCCCTTTTCTATCGGCCCTATCCCCCGGCCCTGGGAGCTCGCTATGCTCTTTATGTGCCAATTTCCCTCGATGTAGGAGCTATGACAGAAGCGGCCTCTTTCCTCTTGGGGAGGCACGATTTCTCTGCCTTCCGCTCCATCCACTGCGGGGCCAGGAGTCCCTGCCGCACCATTTACCAGGCCCGCTTTTCCCGAGAAGGGAACTACCTCTATTTTTATATAACCGCCGACGCCTTCCTCCAGCACATGGCCAGGAGCATTATAGGAACCCTCCTCCAGGTGGGTAAGAGAAAGATCTCTTCCGAGGGCTTTCGGGAGGTCCTCGAATCCAAAGACCGCTCTAAAGCTGGCCCCACGGCCCCTCCCTACGGCCTCTGCCTGATGGAAGTCCTTTACTAAGCCCGGCCTTCTCAGGCTAATTTGAAACCAGGGGAATGCACCCAAACTGAAATTCGCCATTGCAAATCGACCCATTTTATGCTAAGTAACAACAAATCAAAAAATTAAAGGGAAGGTATAAGCATGGCCTTAAAGGCGGACCAGGTATAGGAGGCCAAAAAGTTAGATGGCCAAGCCTTACGACTTTAAAACCATCGAGGCCAAGTGGCAGAAGCGATGGGAGGAGACCGAGGCCTTTAAGGTGAGCGAGGACCCCTCCAGACCCAAGTATTACTGCCTGGAGATGTATCCCTACCCCTCCGGGCAGATCCACATGGGGCACGTGCGCAATTACTCCATCGGAGACGTGGTGGCCCGCTATTTGAGAATGAGGGGCTATAACGTGCTCCACCCCATGGGCTGGGACGCCTTCGGCCTTCCCGCCGAGAACGCCGCCATCGAGCACGGCATCCACCCGGCCGTCTGGACAGAGGAGAACATCCGATACATGCGTTACCAGCTCAAGAGGATGGGATTCTCTTATGACTGGGACCGGGAGGTCGACTGCTCGAGCGCCGATTACTATAAGTGGGGCCAGTGGTTCTTCCTGAAGATGTATGAAAAAGGCCTGGCCTACAGGAAGGCCTCCTTCGTTAACTGGTGCGACTCCTGCCAGACGGTGCTGGCCAACGAGCAGGTAGAGGCTGGCCTCTGCTGGCGCTGCGAAGGGGTGGTTACCCAGAAGGAGCTGGAGCAGTGGTTCTTCAAGATCACTGACTATGCTGAAGAGCTCCTTCAGGATCTGGACCATCTCCCCGGCTGGCCCGAGCGGGTAAAGGTAATGCAGCGAAACTGGATTGGGAAGAGCCTGGGTGCCGAGGTTTACTTCCCTATGGCCAACGGTCGTGGCGAGATCCCTGTCTTCACCACTCGCCAGGACACCCTATTTGGGGCCACCTTTATGCTCTTGGCCCCGGAGCATTCCTTGGCCAGGGGGCTCTCTCAAGGCACGGCCTATGAGGCTGTGGTAGCTGCTTTTGTTGAGCGCATGAAACGGGAAGACAAGATTTTACGCACGGCTATAGACACCGAAAAGGAAGGGGTCTTTACCGGCACCTATGCCATAAACCCAATGACCAGGGAGCGGATCCCTGTCTGGCTGGCCAACTTCGTCCTCCTGGAATACGGGACCGGGGCGGTGATGGCCGTTCCAACCCACGACCAGCGGGATTTTGAGTTCGCCAAGAAATACGGCCTCCCCCTGCGGGTGGTGATTCAGTCCGCCGAGGCGGACCTCTCCGAAGAGACCATGGAACGGGCCTACGAGGGGGAAGGTTACCTGGTGAACTCCGGCCAGTTCAATGGAATGCCTAGCGAAAAGGCCAAAGAGGCTATAGTGGACTATCTGGAGAGGGAAGGCCTGGGGAAGAGGGCGGTCCAGTATCGCCTGCGGGACTGGGGAATCTCCCGGCAGCGCTACTGGGGAAATCCCATTCCTGTCATCTACTGTGAATCCTGCGGGGCCGTGCCCGTCCCCTACGAAGACCTCCCGGTAATCCTCCCCAGAGACGTGGAGATCACAGGGAAGGGGGGCTCGCCGCTAGCAGCGGTCCCGGAATTCGTCAATGTCCCATGCCCCCATTGCCGCCAACCGGCAAGGCGGGAGACGGACACAATGGACACCTTCGTGGACTCCTCTTGGTACTTTCTCCGCTTTACCTCCCCCCATGTTGAGGATACCCCCATCAATAAGCGACTGGCCAACTACTGGATGCCGGTTGATCAGTATATCGGGGGAATCGAACACGCTATCCTCCATCTCCTCTACGCCCGATTCTTCACCAAGGTGGTCCGGGACCTGGGCCTGGTAAACGTGGATGAGCCCTTCACCAACCTCCTTACCCAGGGGATGGTTATAAAGGATGGGGCCAAGATGTCCAAGTCCAAGGGGAACGTGGTGGACCCCGAGGATATCCTGGAGAAATACGGGGCTGACACCGCCAGACTCTTCTCCCTCTTTGCCGCCCCACCGGAGAAGGACCTGGACTGGTCCGATCGGGGGGTGGAGGGGGCCTTCCGCTTCCTCAACCGGATTTATCGGCTGGTCAGCCAGCACAGCGTCCTTTTGAAAAGGGGGCGCAAAGGGATTCCTTTTACGGATTTGATGGTGGGCAAGGGCCTCTATCGAAAGACCCATCAAACCATAAAGCGGGTGACTGAGGACATCGAGGACGAATTCCACTTTAATACCGCCATCAGTGCCCTTATGGAGCTGGTGAACGAGGTAAGTCAGTTCTCGCTGGATGGCGATCCCGCTTCCCGCGAGGAGAAGGTCTTCGTCCTTGATGAGGCCCTGGAGACTATCCTGCTCCTCCTTTCTCCCTTTGCCCCTCACCTCTGCGAGGAGCTATGGGCCGAACTTGGCCATTCCGAGAGCATCTTCGCCAAGGCCTGGCCCTGTTACAGTGAGGAGGTCATTCAGGAGGAGAAGGTCCTCATTGTGGTCCAGGTGGATGGGAAGGTGAGGGGGCGCCTGGTCCTCCCGGCGGCGAGCTCTGAGGGTGAAGTGCAGGAAGCAGCCCTCTCCAATGAACGGGTAAAGAAATTCCTCCAGGGGAGGGAGATCGCGAAGGTAGTGATGGTGCCCAAGAGGCTGGTGAGTATAGCCACCCGTGCTGGTGAATAATCAGACATCAGACATCAGACTTCAGACATCGGACTTTTTGAGAAGAAAAAATGGCCTCTAAATTCAAAACTATTTACTATTCACTATTTACTATTCACGTCTTCTTATTCTTGGCAGGATGCGGCTATACTACTAAGTCGACCCTTCCCGAACATATCCGATCCATAAGCATCTCCCCGATAAAAAATGCCACTCCACAGCCAGGGGTCAATCATGCCCTCTCTAGTGCCCTTTCCCAGAGGTTTGGCCAAGACCCCCGCTTTCAAGTAGTCGGAAGGGAAGGGGCAGACGCGGTCCTAGAGGGCACGGTGATAGGTTATTCCAGCGAGGGCGTTGCTTTCGACCGCAGTGACATCGCCAGCCGCTTCCGCCTGCGGATAGTCTTCCGCTTCTCCTTTGTGGAGAAAGGTGGGAATATTCTTATTGGGGATGAGCAGCTCGTTGGAGAGGCCTTTTATCCAGGGGGTGGCGATATAGCGGCCTTAAAAGCGGCCGAGGAACAGGCTTCCAGGCGAGCGATAGTCGACCTTGCTGAGGCCACCTACCAGCGCATAAGGGAAGGTCTATAAGGGGAGACGTGAGCTTAGAACAGGTTCTAAAGAAGATTGGCCGGGGAGAGGTGGCCCCGGCTTATTATCTTTATGGGGGGGAGGATTACCTAAAAAGGGAGGCCGCCAAGAGAATTGTAGATGCTCTGCTGCCCTCGAACCTTAGAGCCTTAAATCTGGAGATAGTTATTGGCGGGGAAGCGACGGGGGAGGCCATCGTATCCAAGGCCGATACTTTTCCGATCCTTGCAGCCCGGAGGGTGATCCTGATCAAGGAGGCCGATGGATTGAGCTCGGCCGACCGTTCCACCCTCATATCCTATCTGGAGAACCCTTCCCCC
Source organism: Candidatus Methylomirabilota bacterium (assembly GCA_016212365.1). Taxonomy (GTDB): domain Bacteria; phylum Methylomirabilota; class Methylomirabilia; order Methylomirabilales; family JACRGL01; genus JACRGL01. The sequence continues at coordinate 7,172 of JACRGL010000057.1, forward strand.
ACGGCCTGTCTGGTCTTCCTGGCAGAGAAAATAGACCAGCGCACCCGCTTTTGGGAAGCCCTCCAAAAGAGAGGCCTACTCCTTTGCTTCTCCCGTTTGGCTGGGCGCGAGCTTAGGAGGTGGCTCGAAGCCAGGGCCCGTGAGCGGGGCCGGCGGCTACAGCCAGAGGCGACAGAGCTACTCCTGGAGCTGGTAGGCCCTGACCTTTATGCTTTAGAAGGGGAACTGGAAAAGGTGTGTCTCTTTCTGCCTGAAGGCGAGACCATAGAAGTCGAATCTTTGGCCCCTTTGGTGGGCGAGTCCAGGATGAAGAGCATCTTTGACCTGGCCGAGGCGGTGGGTAGGCGCGAGGTTGACGTTGCCCTCAGGCACCTGAGCCGACTCCTGGAGGAAGGGGAGGAGGTCTTAAAAGTGATTGGCATGTTAGCGCGCCAGCTCCGCTTAATCAGGAAGGCTCAGGACCTTAAGGGGTCCGGGCGTAAAGCCCCAGAGATGGCCCAGGTCCTGGGGGTTTATCCTGGGCAGATCCAGAGTCTCTTGGGGCAGGCAGAATCCTTTCCGCCGGACAAGCTTAAGGAAGGCCTTTGCCGGCTCCTCCAGGCCGATCGCGACCTCAAGAGCGGACGTGGGAAGCCCCGTTTAATCCTGGATTTCCTGGTAATGGATCTCTGTCGGTGAGACCTAAGATGGGGAAGGGGTGCCTTTCAGGGACCGAAGCTGGCGAGCCAGCCGGGATTTATGGCGAGCTGCGGCGTTCTTATGGATAATCCCCTTTGCCACCGCCTTATCCATGATGGGGACTGCTTGGGAGAAGGCCTGATGCGCAGCCTCTTTCTGATTCTCCTGTAAAGCGATCCGCACCTTCTTGATGCTAGTCTTGACCAGGCTCCGCGCTGCCCGATTGCGCAGATTACGCTTTATACTTTGTTTTAGACTTTTGATGGCCGATTTGGTGATTGGCATCTCTTCAACCCTTAGACGGGTATCTTACCTTTAGCGCCCCCTTATACTCGAGGGAATGGCCTTTGTCAAGGATTTTTTAAATGGTCGGCGATAAAAAGATGGCCAAGGCCGCAGGGATTGTGAGCTTGGGAACCCTCCTGAGCCGAATCCTGGGCTTTGTCCGGGACATGATTATTGCCAAGATGTTTGGGGCGGGTATGCTGGCCGATGCCTTCTTTGTGGCCTTTCGTATCCCCAATATGCTGCGGGGCCTGTTGGGGGAAGGGGCCCTTTCCGCCTCCTTCATCCCTATATTCACTGAATACCTTACTAAAAAGAACCGGGTGGAGTCCTGGCGCATGGCAGGGGCTGCTCTTACCACATTGGCCTTGATCCTGACCCTGGTGTCTCTCCTGGGGGTCCTATTGGCGCCTATCTTGGTGAGACTCATCGCCCCAGGATTCACCGCGGTCCCTGAGAAGCTCCGGATCACTATCCTCCTTACCCGCCTGATGTTTCCCTATATCTTCTTTGTGGGCCTGTCAGCCCTCCTGATGGGCATCCTGAACTCCCTGGGCCACTTTGCCTCCCCAGCCTTCTCCCCTGTAATGTTTAACCTCTCCCTAATTGGGGCTGCCCTCTTCCTGGCCCCCCATCTCCGGGAGCCTATCCTCGCCTTAGCAGTGGGGGTCCTGTTAGGGGGCTTAGGCCAGCTCATGGTTCAAGTCCCGGCAGCGATAAAGAGGGGACTCCCTTTCCGCCCCTATTTCGATTTCGCCAATCCCGCCCTTCGGAGGATGGGCCAACTGATGGCCCCCGGGACCGTGGGCCTGGCCATCACCCAGGTGAACGTCTTCATCAGTACCCTATTGGCCTCCTTCTTAGCCGAAGGGAGTGTCTCTTACATCTACTATAGCTTCCGCCTGGTGCACCTTCCCCTGGGGGCCTTCGGAGTGGCTATCGCTACTGTGGCCCTCCCCGCTATGTCCTCGGCCGTGGCCCAGAGGTCATTGGAAAGGCTGAAAGAAACCTTTTCCTTTGCCCTCCGTCTGGCCTTCTTTGTCACAGTCCCCGCTATGGTTGGCCTCCTGGTCTTCCGGGTGCCCATTGTCCATATCCTTTTCGAGCGGGGCCGCTTCACCCGGGCCATGACCCTGGGCACCTCAGAGGCCCTCCTTTTCTTCTCCCTCGGCCTATGCTTTTACGTGGCTACTCGGATCCTGGTCCCCGTTTACCACTCCTTTCAGGATACCCGGACCCCCGTCAAAGTAGGGGCGGTGGCCGTCACGGGCGATATCCTCCTCAGCCTCCTCTTAATGCCTTATATGAAGGTTAACGGCCTGGCCCTGGCTACTTCCCTGTCCTCTCTGATGAACGTGGTCCTCCTGGTGGCCATCTTGAGGAAGAGACTCGGTCCCTTAGGGGGAGACCGCATAATGAGGTCATTTCTCCAGGTCTGCGTGGCCTCCTTTGCCATGGGCCTCTTGGGATGGCTAAGCCTGCGGATCTATGACCCATTAGCCATCTCCTGGGTCTTGGGTAAGGTCCTGGTCCTCGGGGTCGAGTTTTCCCTGGGAGTCCTGGTCTTTCTAGGGGTAGCCTTTCTCCTGCGCTTAGAGGAGCTTGGCTTCCTTTGGAAGCTGATAGTTGAAAAGTGGGGTTCAAAACGCCAGGCCCGGGAGCTTACGCTCGATGGCTAAGGGATAAAAAAGTCTTGACGGCCTGGGGTGGATATTTTAGTATTTCATCGACTTTAAATAATGGGAGGGTCTATGGCTAGCGATAAGACCATAAAACTGACTGATGCCAACTTTGAGGAAGAGGTTAAGAAATCGTCTGGCCTGTTCATAGTGGATTTCTGGGCCGAATGGTGTGGCCCCTGCAAGGTGATAGCCCCGATCCTGGAGGACCTCGCTAAGGAATACGATGCTAAGGCAAAGATCGGCAAGCTCAATGTGGACGAAAACCGGGAGATGGCTTCCAATTACGGGATCCACAGTATCCCCACCCTCCTCTTCTTTAAGGACGGGAAGAAGGTGGAAGAAGTGATTGGGGCCCTCACCAGGGCTGCCCTCAAGGCAAAGATAGAGCGCTGGCTTTAGTGTTTAGAATGATTAATCCAGCCCTTACCGATCCCCTCTCCGCCTTAGGCGGACTTCACTGGCCCGCCTCAGGCGGGTAAACGTATCCCTGTATCCCTTGCCATCCGCCTAATCTTAGATAGAGCTTGACCTTTTCCCCTATCCATGTTAGCTTTATCCCCTAATAAAGCCTGGGTTGGCCATCCGGCCCGGGCTTTAGGAGTTGAGCCATGGTTTATCCATCCCTAGAAGGCTTTTGCCAAAAGGCCAGGGAGGGGAACCTCATCCCTGTTTATAAGGAGATCCTGGCCGATATGGAGACGCCTGTCTCCGCCTTCCGAAAGATCGATAGCGGCAATTACGCCTTTCTATTAGAAAGCGTTGAGGGGGGCGAGAAGTGGGGCCGCTATAGCTTCTTGGGCAGCAACCCCTCCCTGGTTTTCAAGAGCAAAGGCCGGTCAGCCGAAGTCATCAGCCCCCAAGGCCCTGAGAAACATTTCGTGGAGCGGGATCCCCTTGACCTCCTCAAGGGCCTCCTTTCCCGATACCGCCCCGTTAGGGTGGAAGGGCTTCCCAGATTCTTCGGTGGGATGGTGGGCTACCTCGCCTATGACATGGTCCGCTTTTTCGAAGAGCTCCCAGACCGTACTCATGATGACATGGGACTTCCAGATGCCCTCTTTCTCTTGACCGATACTCTACTCATCTTTGATAACGTCGCCCATAAGATCAAGGTGGTCTCTAACGCCCATCTACCCGAGGGTTCCTCAACCCGCTCTCTCGAGGAGGCTTATGGGGAGGCCAAAAGGAAGATTGATGCCATTATTTCCTCCCTCCGCCGCCCCCTGGGTGCTCCGCTTACCGCCTTGAAATCGCCGGTCCCACTTGGGGTAAGATCCAACCTGACGTCGGACGAATTCCAGAAGGCTGTAGAGGCGGCCAAGGAGTATATCAAAGGGGGGGACGCCATCCAGGTGGTTCTCTCCCACCGCCTGCAGGCGCGCACCTCTGCCGATCCCTTCGACATCTACCGCGCCCTCCTTATCGTCAACCCCTCTCCTTATATGTATTATTTAAGATTGGGAGACCTCAAGATTGTCGGGACTTCGCCTGAGGTGCTGGTGCGCCTTGAGGATGGCAATATCGATCTCCGCCCCATTGCTGGCACCAGGCCCAGGGGAACCGATGAGCTTCAGGATCAAGCCCTTGCTCAGGAGCTTCTGGCCGATCCCAAGGAACGGGCCGAGCACATTATGTTGGTGGATCTGGGGAGGAATGATATCGGTAGAGTAGCCCGCATTGGGAGCGTGCGGGTGAGCGAGCTTATGGTGATAGAGCGCTATTCCCACGTGATGCACATAGTGTCAAATGTAACGGGAGAGCTTCAGGAGGGGAGGGACGCCTTTGACTTGCTTCGGGCATGCTTTCCAGCGGGGACGGTCACTGGTGCCCCTAAAATCCGAGCCATGGAAATCATCGAGGAGCTAGAGCCAACAAAGCGAGGCCCATATGCGGGTGCAGTGGGCTATTTCAGTTTCTCCGGAAATATGGATACATGCATTACTATTCGAACCATCCTATTAAAGGATGGCCATGCCATGGTCCAGGCAGGGGCAGGCATTGTTGCTGATTCTCAGCCAGAAAGGGAATACCATGAGACCATGAGCAAGGCCCAGGCCATGCTCAAGGCCATTGAGATGGCCGAAGCAGGATTGGAATAACGAGAGTGGCCAGGGACGGGACAAGAATGTCCCGCCTATCGTGACTTTAACCAGATAGACGAAACAGACGAAACAGACGAAAAAATGATCCTGATGATCGATAATTACGATTCTTTTACTTACAATCTGGTCCAATACCTGGGGGAACTGGGTGAGGAGCTTCGAGTGTTTCGGAACGATAAGATCACGGTGGAGGAGATCGCCCGCCTCCGGCCCGCCCGAATCGTCATTTCCCCCGGACCCGGCTCTCCCAAGGATGCAGGTATTTCTAGAGATTTAATCACCTATTTTGCCAGAGAGTCTCCCATCCTGGGGGTTTGCCTCGGACATCAGTGCATTGGGGAGGTCTTTGGCGGGCGGGTTGTAAGGGCAGGGCGCCTGATGCATGGAAAGACCTCCATAATCCATCACGATGGGAAGGGGCTATTTGCCGGGCTCCCCAACCCCTTCGAGGCCACCCGCTATCATTCCCTTTTGGTGGAGCGGGAGAGCTTACCCGAGTGCTTGGAGATAACCGCCGAGACCAAGGAAGGGGAGATCATGGGGCTACGTCACCGGGATTTCCTGGTGGAAGGGGTGCAGTTCCATCCTGAATCCATCCTGACCGTCGTGGGGAAGGACATCTTGCGCAATTTCCTCAAATTAAAATAGTGAATGGTGATTAGTGAAAGGCCTGGCTTTATAATTTTTTAGCTATTCACCTTTTACCATTCACTATTCACGGGGGTTGAAGACATGCTGG
>JACRGL010000004.1 GCA_016212365.1 Candidatus Methylomirabilota bacterium
ACGAACTCGCACCGGTTGGGGTCGCGGAGGAGGGACTGAACTCGCTTTACCGCTCTCTTCATAGTGAAGAGGAAGTCATCGGCGGCCTCGTGGACCTCTCGTCCTGAGAAGCGGGAGACCATGTAGCGGTATTTATAGCGTATCCTGGCCAGGATTCGGATCCACTGGTCCAATAGCTCAGGGAGGGCAAGGAGGCGCAAGGCGTGGCCCGTGGGTGCGGTGTCCATGATGTATAAATCGTATTCACCCTCTTCCATCAGGTCCACCAGCTCTTTGAAGCCCATTACCTCGTCGAGCCCAGGTATAGAAACAGAAAAGAGGTCATCAATATCGGCTTCATCCAGGTAGGTGCTGGTTTCCAGGATTCGTCTTATATCCTCGCCGTATTCCTCTTTGAATTGAAGAAAAAGCCTTTCAGCATCAACCTCCACGGCTGAAAGGTTTTTAGCTCCTACCACGGCCTGAATCCCTGGGCCTATTTCCTGCTCCAGGCAATCGGAAAGGGAGTGGGCCGGGTCAGTGGAGAAAAGGAGGGTTTTAAGACCGGCGTCGGCGAGCTGCACTGCGGAGGCAGAGGCACAAGTCGTCTTTCCTACCCCGCCCTTTCCGCCGAAGAGGATGAGCTTAGCACCTCGAAGGTTATCCCCTTTCACGAGCAGCACCTTCCCCTCATTTGTAGCGTCCCAGCTTGTCTGGGACGTCTTTACGCAGGAGGCAATCTCCAGCGCTACTAGCCCTTAGTGGTCTTCCGGACCTGTACCTCCAGGATCCCGTTTCGGTAGAAGAGGGCTGGGGGGGTGGACTCTGCTTTGGATGGGAGGAGGACCTCTTTGTGATACTTCCGGTCCCGCCCCTCTGCAACTATGGCAAGGATATCGTCTTTGAGATCGACCTTAATGTCGCCTGCCTCGACACCAGGAAGCTCAGCAATAATGCGGAAGGAATCGCCCTCGTCAAAGATGTCCGTAAGCGGCTCTCTCACCTCTTCCACAACGGGCCCTTCCTTGGTCTCCTTGATGTTCCCGAAGGTCTCGACGGTGGGGGTGCCCCCCAGGCCGATCTTGACATTGAACCCATAGACCCCTTTCAGGTCGCGCAACTTCCCCGTGCCTCGAAGCTCCCCGGTGCGGGTCACCTCAGTTTCTCCCTCCTCGACCATATCCGAGATAAGGTCGATGAGGTTGCCTATCCCCTTAAAGATACTCCCGAGACCGAAGCCTCCACGCCCCTCTGATGGCCTCTTCTTTTCTGCCATAATGACACCTCCTTTTGCCCTCTCCAAACCCGCCCTTCTGGCGCGCAAGAGGTCTACCGCTTCCCGGCTAGAGGGCATTTTGGATCCGAGCCTCTTGAAGATACTATTTGGCGCACCAAGATAGACCTGCCTGACGATTCTTGGCTTGCCGTTTACCCTCTTTGTCTCAACGAGATAATAGTAGAACCTGTTTCCTATTTTCTTTTTTATAATGGAAGCCATGGCATTACCTATGTAATACTAATTTGCCATGGCTTTTTAAATTTGTCAAGTTTTATTTAAAAATATAGGTAATACAAACTCCCCTCACCCATCCCTCTCCCCTGGGGGGAGAGGATTGAGGTGAGGGGCCTCAAGCCGATCCAGGCGTTCCTTCAGTCTCTTATTCTCTTCCTCTAAGGCCTTTGCCTTCGAGGAGAGATGGGGATCGCTCTGCCACCAGTCGATCCCCATCTCTTTGGCCTTCTCCACCGAGGCGATCAAAAGCCTGATTTTGATATTCAGGAGTTCGATATCGGCGAGGGAGATCTTGATATCGCCAGCGATGACGATGCCTCGATCTAAAATCCGCTCCAGGATGTCGGCCAGGTTGGTAGTCTGGACGGCATGGGCAATCTGCTCTGGCATAGCTTTCGCCTCCGCCCTTATCTGGGCCTTGCGACCTTCGCCCCGCAGGAGGGGCAGAACTTATAATCGTCATCGTAGATGTAGCGCCAAGTCCCTCCACATTCAGGGCACTCCCTGGTTAAAGGCTCCCCGCACTTCGGGCAGTATTTGAGGGACCCCCAGGTCGTCATACCACATTTTGGGCATTTGAAAGGCCCCATTCCTTTTCACCCCCTCCCTTTTTACCCCTCACCCTTCCCCTCT
>JACRGL010000059.1 GCA_016212365.1 Candidatus Methylomirabilota bacterium
CCTCCTGGAACTGGTTAAATGAACCGCCTTCAAGAGGCTCCGGGGCCTCTCCCCCCAGGCCTATCGAAAAACGACGTAGCACCCCTAAAACGTCCCCTCCCACCTTTCACCGCAGCTTCCTAAATTTCCAAGGAAAATGTTTGAATTTCAAAGACCTTTTGGCTTGACATCTTGAGCCTTTGCGCTTTCATCTCTTTTCAAAGAGTTGAGCCTTTCCCTGAATAAGACCACCTCTGTCCTGAATCCATTACCGCAAGGCGCCAATCTCCGTCTTTGCCGCCGAAAGGTAGCCAATTCTCTTCCCGAATCAAATTTCTTGAAATTACCTCCCTTGCATGTTAATCTTGTTAATCAATAAGGGCTTTAACGCTGATAATCTAAACAGGCTATTCACTGCGTTCTCGGGGTAATAATGGCCCAGACGGTAGGTTATTTTACCTTTGTCCTCCACGCCCACCTCCCTTATGTCCTTGCTCATGGCAGGTGGCCGCACGGTATGGACTGGCTCAACGAGGCGGCTGCCGAGACTTACCTCCCATTGCTCAACACCTTAAATCGGCTTGTGAAAGATGGATATTCGCCCAAGCTCACCCTTGGCCTCACCCCCGTCCTTGCCGAGCAGCTCCGGGACGAATCCTTTAAGGAGGAGTTTAAGGCCTATCTCACCAACAAGATCGAGGCCGCCGGTGCCGATGAAAAGGAGTTTAGCCGGACCGGTTCCACCCATATGGCCTCCCTGGCCCGGATGTGGGAGGGCTTTTATACCCGGCTCCTCCATGACTTCCAGGAAGAGTATCATGGGGATCTGGTGGGGGCCTTTGCCGACCTTCAGAACGGTGATCATCTCGAGGTCATGACTTCCGCGGCCACACACGCCTATCTGCCGTTGCTTTTTCAAGATACCAGTGTCCAGGCTCAGGTAAAACAAGGTATAAGGACCTACCAGCGGCATTTCCGCCGGCTCCCCAAGGGGATATGGCTCCCAGAGTGTGCCTATAGACCTCGCTACCAATGGGGCTCCCCCCTGGCCATCCATAAGGATAAGCCAGCCTCTCTCCGGAAGGGGGTGGAGGAATTCCTTAGTGAAAACGGCCTGGAGTACTTCATTATTGACTCTCACCTCCTCAAGGGGGGGAAGGCCATAGGGGTCTACCTGGATCGATTTGAGGCCTTGCAGAGGCTGTGGGGCCGTTTTGCGGAGTATTACCAGCCCAGGCCCGAGGAGGCGGAGAAGAGTCCCTACGAGGTCTACTGGGTGTCAAGTATCGGGGAAGGCAAGGGGCCGGTGGCCATCTTCACCCGTGACCCGAGGACCGGCCGCCAGGTCTGGAGCGGTGAGCATGGTTACCCGGGTAACTCTGAATACCTCGATTTCCACAAGAAACGCTTCCCTGGAGGACACCGCTATTGGCGGGTAACCCACACCAAGTATGATCTGGCCCTGAAAGAGGAGTACCACCCGGAAAGGGCGGACCGGGTCATCCCAGAGCAGGCCTACCATTTTCGGGAGCTAGCGAAGGGACTCCTACGGGAAAACTGGGAGAGGACTCGAAGGCCTGGTATTGTTGTTGCCCCTTATGATGCCGAGCTCTTCGGGCATTGGTGGTTCGAGGGCACCCGCTGGCTCTACGAAGTCCTGAAAGGGATGGCCGAGGACCCCGAGGTGGAGCTCACCACCTGCGGCCTCTTTCTGGACAGATACCCCCCTACTACCGTTATCTCAATCCCTGAGGGCTCCTGGGGAGAGGGGGGCTTCCACTGGATCTGGCTCAACGAATGGACTGAGTGGACATGGCGCCACATCTATGAAGCGGAACTTACCATGCAGGAGCTGGCCAGGGAGTTTGCCAGCCGGGAGGACGAGAGGCTCAAGGCCATCCTCAAGCAGGCGGCCCGGGAGATCATGCTGCTTCAGGCCTCGGACTGGCAGTTCTTGATCAGCACCTGGAGCGCCAGGGACTATGCCGAGATGCGCCTCGCCAACCACTATAGCGATTTTAAGCGCCTGGCCGAGATGGCTAAAAAATATGGACGGGGCAAGTGGCTTGATCCGGGGGAGTGGGAGTTCCTCGGCCTCTGCGAAAAGCGGGATCACCTTTTCCCGGACATCGAACCCCGCTGGTTTACCGAGGTCCAGTTCCCGGCAGAATAGTCATGAGCCAAGAGGCTGAGCCTGAAAAGGAGGGGCATGGGGCAGGGGTGGATTTTCCCTCCCTCCTCATGATGTTCTTCACCACCGCCCTGGTGCACCTAGGGGAGATCCCTGATCCCATCACCGAGGAGGCAAAGCAGGACCTAGGTCAAGCCCAAAAGGCCATAGACATTCTGTCCCTTTTAGAAACCAAGACGAAGGACAACCTGACCAAAGAGGAGGAAGGTCTGCTCCAAAACCTTCTCTTCGAGCTTCGGATGAAATACCTCCAGGCCGCAAAGCTCCTCTAGAACACCATTTAGCCCTCATTGACAATGGCTTCAAGGTGTGATATCTCTAGAGAGGCTCAAAGGGCGGTAACCCCATTAATTCCTTATAGGAGTCAAGAGATGCGGTATGCTGATAAAAGGGCACGATGGTTCCAATGGGCGTCATTGGGCCTTTTGATACTATTCATAATAGGGATCAAATCTGGCCATGCGGCCATGCCCAGGGAGGCCTTAGCCCAGCTCGATGCTATCCAGGAGGCCTTCGTTAGCGTGGCTGAGACTTTGAAGCCAGCGGTGGTCAATATCAGCACCACCCAAAAGATAAGACATCCTGGGAGGAGGTGGCCGGAGTTTAGGAGCCCCTTCCGGGATTTCTTTGGGGAGGATTTCTTCGAGCGCTTCTTTGGCGACATCCCCCAGAGGGAGATCGAGCAGAGGAGCCTGGGATCCGGTGTCATTGTAGACAAGCGAGGCTATATCCTCACCAATAACCACGTTGTGGAGAAGGCCGAGGAAATCGAGGTCAGGCTTTCGGACAGGCGCAAATTCAAGGGAACCGTAGTGGGAAAGGACCCCAAGACCGATCTGGCGGTTATTAAGATTGAGGCGAAGGACGATTTACCCGTAGCTCGCCTCGGAGACTCCAATAAGATCCGCATCGGCCAGTGGGCCATCGCCATTGGCAACCCCTTTGGCCTGGATCACTCGGTGACGGTTGGTGTCATCAGCGCCACCGGCCGGTCTGATGTAGGGATAGCCACTTACGAGGACTTTATCCAGACCGATGCCTCCATCAATCCTGGCAACAGCGGCGGCCCCTTGGCTAACCTCTACGGGGAGGTGATCGGGATTAACACCGCCATCGTGGCCGCTGGCCAGGGGATTGGCTTCGCCATTCCTATCAACATGGCCAGGGAAATCAAGGACAAGCTGATTGGTGAAGGGCGTGTGGTCCGGGGCTGGCTGGGTATCGGTATCCAGGAGCTCACAGAGGAGCTCGCCGCCCAGTTCGGGGTCCAGATGGATAAGGGTGTCCTCGTGGGAAATGTCATGAAGGATAGCCCCGCCGAGAGGGGAGGCCTCAAAGCGGGGGACGTCATCCTGGAATTCGACGGCACCAAGGTCAGCGGCATCCGCCAGCTCCAGCGCCTTGTGGCCTCCACCCCACCGGGCAAGGATGCCAAGATCAAAGTGGTCCGTGACAGGAATGAACTCAGCCTTGCTGTGAAAGTAGGGGAAATGCTGGCCGAAGGAACAGTTATGGCCGAAGAGTCTAGCCTCCGCTATGGCTTCACTGTCCAGGACCTTACTCCCGAGCTTGCCGAGCAGCTAAAGCTCCCTAAAGCAGAGGGAGTCCTGGTCTCTTCGGTGGAGGTAGGCGGTCCAGCGGCCAAGGCAGGTATCCGGGCTGGAGATGTGATCGTAGAGGTGAACCGCCAGAAGGTAAAGGACCTCAATGAGTTCGGAGAGGCCTTAAAGAGGGTGCGCCGAGGCGACAGAGTCCTCCTGCTAATCGTCCGGGAGCAGGCCTCCCACTTTGTGGTAATAGCCTCAAAGGAGGAGAAGAAGAGGTAAGGGGGATTGTCCAGGCGCTCCGCCTTTTTCTATGAAGAGATTACCGATGATGCCATGGCTGCTTATCTCCGGCAGGTCCTCCAGATCCCTATGCTCAGCAAGGAGGAGGAGCTTCGGCTCGGGGAGCTCATCCAACAAAAGGGCGACGAGAAGGCCCTGAAAAGTTTGGTGGAGGCCAACCTCCGCTTTGTTATCAAGGTGGCCATGCGCTACCAGGGCTGTGGCTTATCCCTCCTCGACCTAATTAACGAGGGTAACTTGGGCCTCCTCGAGGCCGCTCGGCGCTACTCCCCTGCCTACGGTGTCAAGTTCATCACCTACGCTGTTTGGTGGATCCGCCAGGCAATAATGCAGGCCTTGGCCACCAGCGGAGGGGCGGTCCGCCTTCCCCTGCGCAAGGCCCGGCTCGCCTCCCAGCTTCGGGGACGGCAGGCAGAGTTGTCCCAGATACTTCAGACGGAGGCAGGGGGTGCCGAGCTGGCTGAAGAACTCGACCTCACTCAAGAAGAGGTGCTCCACGTGCTCCGGGCTGCCACTCCGGGAAGCTCCCTGGACGAATCCCCAGAAGGGGGGGATCGGCCCAGGCCTTTGGAGTTTTTGCAGTCCTCCGAGCTCCCCCCGGCTGATTCCGAGTTAATCAAGAAGTCTTTTCAGGCGGAAGTTGCCCGGATGCTCCAATCCTTGAAGCCCCGGGAGCGGGCTGTGATTGAGATGCGCTTTGGTATCCTGAATGGAGAGCCCTTAACCCTGGAGAAGATAGGGAGGAAGCTAAAGCTCTCCCGGGAACGGGTCCGCCAGATAGAGGACCGGGCCAAAAAGCAGCTCCGCCTTATGGCCAAATTGCGGCAGCTCCGGGATTACCTGAACTAATCCGCCCACCTCCAACCATAAGCCCGCCTTAAGGATTTAATATGACCCTGAATGCTATGAATGAAACTCCTTCTCAGGCAGGAGGCGCTGGGAGGGGTGCGGGGTAATGAGATCTAAAGGGCCTGTCTGTGTCGGGATCGTCCTGCTCCTAGCGATTCCGCTTATTGCCAGGGCTGTTGAGGATTCACGTTTCGAGAAGGCCCGGCGTGAGATGGTGGAGCGTCAGCTCAAGGCTCGGGATATAACTGATCCCTCCGTGTTGCGGGCGATGGGGGAGGTCCCCCGCCACCTCTTTATAGATCGAGGCTCATGGAGCAAGGCTTACGATGACAGACCCCTTCCTATAGGAGAGGGCCAGACCATCTCCCAGCCCTATATTGTGGCCTTAATGACCCAGCTCCTCCGCCTCAAAGGCGGGGAGAAAGTGCTAGAGGTAGGGACAGGCTCGGGCTACCATGCGGCGGTTCTTTCGAAGCTGGTTGATAAAGTATACACTGTAGAAATTATTAGAAGCCTGGGTGAGAAGGCGAAGGATCGGTTTCGTACCTTAGGTTACAAAAACGTGGAAGTGAAACTGGGAGATGGCTACTATGGCTGGAAGGAGCATGCCCCCTTCGATGCCATTGTGGTCACCGCTGCCGCGAACCATCTGCCCCCGCCCCTCCTCGACCAACTAAAGGACGGAGGGCGAATGTCCATCCCTGTCGGTGCCCCCTTCTATGTCCAGACCCTAATGCTGGTAGAGAAGCAAAAGGGCCGGATAATCACTAACCACATTACCCAGGTCCTCTTCGTGCCCCTCCTGGGCGGCCACTAATCGTAAGCCTAATAGCCTTTAGCCCTTAGCCAGCACAAATAAATTCGTGCCTACAACCCTTTGTAGGCATGGTTTCAACCATGCTGACTAAAGGCTAATGGCTCCCTCGGTAGCCTGCCATTGCCCCCAGCCCCGCCAGGTAGATCAGGGCTGCCAGGGCAAGGACCGCCCGGAATCCCCATGACACCGCTATTAAGATGGCCAGGATGGATGCGATCACCGAGGCCGACCCGTTTATCCCCCAGGCCCATGGGATGAGCCCAGGCGAATCCCTCCCCAGGATCTCTATCCCTGAAGGGAAGGGCACCCCCATGAGGAGGCCCAAGGGGCCAAGGAGCAGGACCGCCAGAAGGACCCGCCAGGGGAGGTCTTCCCCTATGAGGGTCCGGAAGAGCAGGGGAAGCGCCCAAAGGTAGACGAGGGTGAGGAGGGAGATTCCGGCAATTGCCGCTGAGACCCTCCTCCACGGCCGGATGGGGAGAATCCCTGAAAGGTAGCTCCCGATACCTGAGAAGAGGAGTAAGGAGAATAGGATTACAGTAAGGGCATAGGTAGGATGTCCTAAGAAGAGAACGAATTTCTGGATGAGGGCTATCTCAATAAAGATGAAACCGAGGCCCAAGGCGGCGAAATAGAGGAGGGCCCTGGCCCCACCATGAGGGAGCCCCCTCCGAAACATAAGCGGCAGGAGCACCAATAAGGAGGAGGCCAAGAGCGCCTGGGCCAGGGCGGCGAGGAGGACTAAATAGCCCCACTCCCCCAAGGGCAGGTGCTGCCTTCCCAGGCTCGTAAGTAAGAAGCCGAGGGACTTCCATTTAAAAAAGTGAAAGAAGAAGGGCTTGTCATCAATGGCTGGTTCTATATCGAAGAGGTAATTTCGATAGAATTCCCCCCGCCCTTCTTTATCTAAAAGTTTTTTAACCACCTGGTTGTAGTAGGGCTCCTCCAGCCGATTGAAGCGATTCAGCTCCTCCGGCCGGAGGTCAGGGAGGTACACCAAGTCGAATCCCCGCTCCTCGGAGAAGCGTCGGATCTTCTGGAGTTCGTAAGGGGTGAAGGGGTCCCTTTTTAGGAGGATGGTGGCACTCGACCAGCTTCTGATGAAGGCTAGATGCTCTCTAGGCCTGGGGAGACCAAGCTCTTCCAGGGCCGTCAAGGCTGTAGCGAAGATGCGCACCTCGTCCCTTGGGGGGAGGCGGAGCCAGCGGGTTATGCTCAATATCCCCCCAGGCTCTAGGCGGGTATAATAGTCCTGGAGGGCCTCCACGGTATAGAGATAGTTTTCGTTGAGGCTTGAAACCCCGGCGGCGGTGGCGGCGAAGGAGTCCAGCAGGGAAATCTGGATGATGTCGTACCTTTCAGTCCCCCTGCGGATGAAACTCCTCCCCTCTGCTACTTTTACCCTCACATGGGGAAGTCGATAGAGACCACCGGCAAAGGCGGTAAACCTCTCCCCTACCGCCTTTGCCACCGAGGGGTCAAGCTCCACCGCTACTATGGCCCGGGCGCGATGGTAGAGGGCGGCCAGGATGTCCAGCCCTCCCCCTGGCCCCAGGATCAGGACCTTCGGACCCTCCTTGAGATGGTAAGTCAGGGAGGAGGAAAGGTAATCAGTGAAGGCTAGCGTCCCCACATCACCATCAAAGCGGGTTATAGGGCTCAGTCCTTCTCCATCAATGGCCAGTCCCAGCTGGGGCGGGATTTCTCCCCGAAATAGAAGGCTTAGCCCAGGGGCAAGCCGGAGATAGCGGCTTTCTATTACATCTACCCGTGAAACGGTGCTCCATTCGGTGAACAGGATTCGGGCATCTGGGAGGGTAAGGGTAGTGCGGAGGCCTTTATACTCCGAGATAGGTAACGGCAGGCGTGGGGAGAAATAGAGGAGGATAAATAGAAGGGCAAGGGAGGGCAGAGTAAGGGCTACCAAGCGAAGGCGGGATAGGCGAAAGCCAAAGGAGAGGGAGGCCAAGAGGGCGAGCAGGGCGGAGAGGAGGAGGACCCCCGGCCCCCCGAAAAGGGGCACCGCCAACACCAAGGCTAAACAGCCGATGGCCGAACCAACCAGGTTACTGGCGTAAATCCGGCCAGCCTCTCTGGAGAGCCTGGTCAAGGCCAGTCCCAGGGCACATCCTGCTGCCAAAAAGGGCACTCCCCAGGCCAGGTAGTAAATGAAGAGGAAAAGGAGCTGGAGGCGGTCCCAGAAGAGGAGGTAGGGATCGAGGGGGAGGGCAAGGATCAGGAGGTAGGCAAAAAGCAGGCTGGCGGCGAAGGCTGCCGATAGGTCCGAGAGCCAGCGATGGAGCTCACCCCTAGAGAGAGCAGGGCAGAGGGCCAGGAGGGAACCGCTTGCCCCAAAGCCTAAAAGGGCCAGGGAGATTACTAAGAAGGCGAAATGATACCACAGAGAGACCGAGAATATCCTGGTAAGGGATACTTCCAGGGCCAGGGTCGCCGTGGAGAGGAGAAGGATGCCCAGGTGAATGGAGAAGGCCTTCATGAGGCCCTTTAGAAGTTGGGCTCGATGGCCACGAAGACCTGGTTGCGGCGTTCGCCTTTAGCGCGGTACATGGCCTGATCAGCGAGGCGGATGAGGTCCTCCTTGGTCTTGGCCAGATCGGGGTAGGAGGCTACCCCAAAGCTGGCAGTAAGCCGGATGGAGAGGCCTTCACCCTTAAGGAATTCGGCCCGGGCCAAGGTCGACCTGAGCCTTTCCGCCAATGTGAAGGCCGTCTTGCGATCGGTATCAGGGAGAATTACTACGAACTCGTCCCCCCCATAGCGGGCAATGAGGTCCACCGCCCGGAGGTTCCTCTTGAAAAGCTGGGCAACCTCTCGGAGGGCGCGGCTCCCCCGGAGGTGGCCGTGCTGGTCATTCACGACTTTGAAATAATCTAAGTCAATAAAGAGCAGGGAGAGGATGGATTTATAACGGTCGGCCCTGCGGACTTCCCGGTCAAGGATGAGGTGGAAATAACGCGAGTTGTGGATTTGGGTGACGTCGTCGGTTATGGCCAGCTCTGCTGCTCGCTCATAGAGTCTGGCATTCTCGATAGCTATGGCCCCAAAATCGGCCAAGGCGGAAACCCGATAGAGGTCTTCCTGGGTGAAAGAAGGGCCATCCAGTTTGTTTATAAGCTCAATGACCCCGAGGGTCTTTCCCTTGCTCTTTAATGGGACACAGAGAATGGACCGAGTTTGGAATCCGGTCTTTTCGTCCACTCCCCGGAAGAAGCGGGGGTCATCTTGGGCATCGGAGATTATCAAAGGCTCTCCAGTTTTAGCCACCCAGCCGGCAATTCCCTGACCGATCTGGAGGCGGAATCCCTTGACAATTGGTCCCCGTTCCCCTGCTGCTACCTCGAAGTGGAGCTCGCCCGACTTCTCATTCACCAAAAGGAGGGACCAGGCTTCAGAGCGGGCGAGATTGGTCATCTTCTCGGCGATGAGGTTGAGGACCTCTTTAAGCTCCAGGGTTGAGGTGAGGCCCTTTCCAACCTCATTCAGGATGGCAAGCTCCGAGGCCATGAAGGAGAGCTCCTCAGAGAGCCTCTGTTTGTCTCTCCACAAAGCATGGTAACTCGTGGCCTTCTCCAGGGCGGAGAGGAGTTCTTTTGGCTCTCCAGGCCAGTCGAGCTGGGTAAAGAAGGGAATGCCCAGAGCCTCCCGGGATGCCCCCTGGGAGTCACTCAGGGCAATGATGGGAAAATGGGCATTCATCTCGTAGATATGGGTTAGAAGAGGCACCAGGGAGACAGGGGAGGGGTTGCAAAGGATCAATGCTTCTCCTTTTTCGAGAAAACCCATGATCTCTTCGGGTTCTGAGAAGGGGATGATACAGAAGCCCTGGTGGGCGAGGAGCTCAGAAATTGTGGCCAGCAGACCTCCGGGATCATAGGCAAGGACGGTTTTCACAGATGGGTCCCCCTTCTGCCCACATCGGTACCCGTTTCTTGAGTAATAATAGCATATTTAAAAAGGGGTTCAAGAACTTTAAAAGCTGCGGATTTAAGCTTGCCATTTGGTCGAAGCTCTGATAATTTCCATTTCAAAAATACCTGGAAGTGGGTTGTTGCAATATTCATGCCTGGAAAGATTCCCTTTATGGGAGCCCTCTCGGCCAGGGATCATGCTTCCTTATTGGACATAAAAGGGGTGGAGGGCCCTTGATCCCCTTAAGAGATAACATCCCCACCAAGCGGTTTCCCTTGGTCACCATCTCTCTGATTGTCACCAATGGGGCGATCTTCCTCTATCAGCTCACTTTGGGTTTGGAAGAGGGGATGCAGCTTATCCGTCTCTACGGCCTCGTCCCTTTTGAACTCACCTATACTCCACTCATCCCCCACCCTTTTCCTGTCTACGCTACCCTGCTTACCTCCATGTTCCTCCACGGAGGCTTCTTCCATATCATTGGTAACATGCTCTACCTCTGGATCTTTGGGAATAACGTGGAGGACTCCATGGGTCGTTCCCGTTTTTTGACCTTTTACCTCCTTTCCGGGATTATTGCTGCCCTGACTCAGGCCTATGTGACTCCTGAATCGCGGGTACCCATGATAGGGGCGAGCGGTGCGGTCTCAGGAGTCCTTGGGGCCTATTTCCTCCTCTATCCCTATGCCAGAGTTGTTACCCTGGTTACCTTTGGGTGGTTCATCCGGCTGATAGAGGTTCCGGCCCTGATTGTCCTGGGCTTTTGGATCGTGGTTCAGATTTTGAATGGGGCCTTGACCTTTAGCCTTATGAGCGGGGTGGCCTGGTTTGCTCATATCGGGGGCTTTATGGCCGGGGCCCTGTTGATCTTTCTCTTCAAGAGGCCAGGGTTGCGGATAGGGTGGGGGAGGGGAGGTTTCTATGAATAGGGAAGCCTTCGAAGAGCTTGTGCTTCGGGCGTTAAGGGCCCTCCCCCCAAGATTCCGTAAAAGATTGGACAACGTAGAGGTAGTGGTCAAGGAAAGGCCCTCGCAAAAAATCATGGCAGAATGCGGGGTTGAGTCTCCTGGCGTCCTCCTGGGCCTTTACCGGGGGATCCCCTTGAGAGAGCGGGGGGCCTGGTATGGGAATGTGCTCCCAGACCAGATCATCATTTTTCAAAGACCATTGGAATCTATGTACCCTACCAAAGGGGAGCTGGAGCGCAGGATCCGGGAAGTCCTGATGCACGAAATCGGGCACCATTTCGGCCTGGGAGAGGAGGAGATGGAGGACGCTCGCGAGGAGACCTAAAAATTTTTTAAAATTTTTGTTGACATTAAACCAACTATTGTAATATGTAGTTCAACAGAGGTAACCCATTTTGTTAAATCGTCTTTTTTCTTCACGTACACGAGTTGATCTATTAACTTTGTTTTACAATAATCCTGAAAGACGTTTCTATCTCCGGCAGATTGCCAGAGAACTCCAGCGGGATGTCTCAGGGATCAAAAGGGAGCTTGATAATTTAGAGAAAATAGGCCTTCTCACCAGCGAGAAGGAGGGGAACCTGAGATATTACATGGCCAACAAGGCCTTTCCCCTTTTCCCTGAAATGAAGGCCATCATCTTCAAGACAGTGGGCGTTTCGGGGTCCCTGAGGGATGCCCTGCAAAAGATCGGGGGCCTGAAGGCCGCTTTTATTTATGGCTCCTATGCCCGGGGGGTGGAAGGAATCCTGAGCGCCATTGACTTAATAATCATTGGCTCCGTGGACCTGACTCAGTTAAACCAAGTTATAGTAGGGCTGGAGGAACACTTGAATCGCGAGATTCTCTACTTGGTTTACGACGAGGAAGAGTTTCAAAGGAGAAGGGCAGAGGAGGACCCTTTCTTGACCGAGGTACTAAAAGGGAAAAAGGTGATGCTCGTAGGGAGAGAAGATGAACTATGAGAGGCTTAAGGAAAAAGGACTGGTTGAAGAAACCCCCCCCAATTTTAAACAGGTTGCCAGCCTCCTCTCCCGCGCCCTTAAAGACCTTAGGACGGCCAAGGCTAATCTGGAAAGCGATGAGGAATGGGCATATGCCATCGCCTACCAGGCCATAATCAGGGCGGCCAGGGCCTTGATCCTGGCAGAAGGGTACCGGCCCAAGGGAAGGGAGGCCCAAAAGACCATTATCTTGCTGGTGGGTGCCTTGCGACCTGCGGATTTTGGTTCTCTAATCAATAAATTGGACATAATGCGGCGTAAGCGTCAGAGTTTTATCGAGGAGACGGGCCGTCCCATCTCAAAATACGAGGTGGCGGATGCCTTACAAGAGGCCGAAGAGTTCGTGAGTCGGGTTTTAAAGATGGCCAAGGAAAAGAATCCCCAGCTTTCCTTTATCTAAGACCGATCCTAAGGAAGGCCGGGGTCCAAGGTGATACCCGGTAGTAAATCGTGGGGAGAAAGGGGGTGATAAGGGAATGGCAGCGAAGAAGAAGGTAGCCAAGAAGGCGCCCAAGAAGAAGTAGGGTTTTCCCTCTAGGGAACCCAGAGCGATTGAGGCTGAGAGGGGGTGAGAAAAGGGATGGCGGAGAAGAAGAAGGCAGCCAAGAAGGCCAAGAAGGCCCCTGCCAAGGGTCCCTGCAAGGCCAAGAAGTAACCCAATGGATGCTGGGGGTCCCCTTACCCCCAGCCGGAATTATACTTTTCCTCTTTTAAAAGCCCTTAAAAGGCCGAGGGCCTTTAAGTTTCTGAATGAACGGGTTTTCAGAAAGCTTTGAGGATGTTACATCCACCTCCATGAGTCCTTAACGCCTGCCCAAGATTGCCCTTGCCCTCGCAAAAACGCTGTGATATCTTTAGCGAGGGTTTTCCTTCTTCCCTGGAGCCCCTTTTAAAAAGTCAAAGACTTCTTTCACAAGGATACGTCTATGCCCTTCGTCCTAACCGCCCGCCATCTTGAAGTCCTACTGGATATGCCGGAAGTAATCACCGCAGTAGAACAGGCCTTTCGGGAGCTATATCGGGGAAGTTGCGTCACTCCCCAGCGACTTGCTTTGGAGGTCCATGACCATCGTGGCATGCTCCTCCTCATGCCCTCATACCTCGGTGAGAGCGGCGCTTTGGGCACCAAGATCGTTTCTGTGTACGGAGAGAATCCAAAGCGGGGCATACCTACGGTGATTGCCACCTATCTCCTCTGCGAGGCCGACACTGGGAGGCCCATGGCTATCATGGATGGTACCTATCTCACCGCTATCCGTACTGCAGCCACTTCAGCAGTGGCCACCAAGTATTTGGCCCGGAAAGACTCACAGACCTTGGGGGTCTTCGGCGCTGGAGTCCAGGGTCGTTTTCATCTCTGGGCCCTGCTTTCAGTCCTACCCATTAGGGAAGTCCGGGTTTACGACCCGAAGGCAGAGAATGTTCAGAAATTCGCCAAAGAGCTGTCTGAGCGGCATCGGATTTCGATTATCATTGCCTCAAGGCCCCAGGAAGTTGTAAATGGCTCTGATGTTATTGTCACCGCCACTACCTCCCCTGTCCCTGTCTTTGATGGAAGAGACCTCCATCCAGGAACCCACATCAATGCCATCGGGGCCTTCACCCCTGAGACTAGGGAAGTGGATAGTGAGGCCGTCCTTCGCTCCCAAGTGGTGGTAGATAGCTATCAGGGGGCCTGGGCCGAAGCCGGGGATGTCCTTATTCCCTTGAAGGAGGGGAAGATCACTAAAGATCACATTTATGCCGAGCTGGCAGAGGTGGTGGCTGGGGCCAAGGAGGGCAGACGATCCCCGGAGCAGATAACCCTCTTTAAGTCGGTGGGCCTGGCCATCGAAGACACCGCCACGGCTAAGCTCGCTTATGATAAGGCCCTACAGAAGGGCAGAGGCCAGGTGATTAGCCTTTAGCTATTAGCTAATGGCGAGGGCTGATTGCCTGATAGAGAGGCAAGAGTTATGGCTGAAGTTTATCGAAACTATATTGACGGCAAGTGGGTGGAGGCCGTTTCCGGGGCCACATTTGAGAGCATCAATCCTGCCAATAAGTCTGAGGTGCTGGGGGTCTTCCCCCGCTCTGACCACCGAGACGTGGAAAAGGCGGTGGAGGCTGCCGAAGCCCATTTTGACCGCTGGCGCAAGACCCCAGCCCCCAAGCGGGCGGAGATCTTTTACCGGGCGGGTGAGATTCTGGTCAGGCGAAGGGAGGAGCTTGCCCGGCTCATGACCAGGGAGATGGGCAAGGTCCTGAAGGAGTCCCGGGGGGATATCCAGGAAGGGATTGACATGACATACTATATCGCCGGGGAGGGCAGGCGTCTCCTGGGCGAGACCACCCCGGCCGAGCTTCCAAACAAGTTCGCCATGTCCATCCGCATCCCCTTAGGAGTAGTGGCTGCCATCACCCCCTGGAACTTCCCCATAGCCATACCCACCTGGAAGCTAGTCCCAGCCTTAGTGGCAGGAAACACTGTGGTCTTTAAGCCCGCCGAGGATACCCCGCTCCTGGCCACAAGGCTGGTGGAGATTCTCATCGAGGCTGGCCTCCCGGGTGGCGTTCTCAATCTGGTTCATGGCTATGGGGAGGAAGCGGGACGCCCCTTGGTGCGTCATCCCGACGTAGCTTTAGTTTCCTTTACCGGCTCTTCAGAGGTAGGCCGGGAGGTGGCGGTGGCCTGTGCCGAGAATTACAAGCGGGTCTCCCTGGAGATGGGGGGCAAGAACGCCATCATCGTTATGGACGACGCTTCCCTGGACCTGGCCGTAGATGGGGCTATCTGGGGGGGCTTTGGCACTAGCGGCCAGCGTTGCACCGCAGCAAGCCGCCTGGTGGTCCATAAAAGAGTACTCAAGGAGTTCACCGAGAAATTCGTAAATCGAGCCAAGGCCCTCCGCCTCGGGGATGGCCTCCTGGAGACCACCGACGTAGGTCCCGTGATCAATGAGGCCCAACTCAACCGCATCCATGGATACACCCAGATCGGCATTAAGGAAGGGGCTGAGCTCCTCTGCGGAGGCGGTATTTGCCGGGAAGGCGAGTGTGCCAAGGGCTTCTTCTACCTCCCTACTGCCTTCGCCGAGGTAGACTCCAAAATGCGCATTGCCCAGGAAGAGATCTTCGGACCCACGGTGGTCATAATTCCAGTGGACGACCTGGATGAGGCCATCGAGGTGTGTAATTCGACGAAATACGGCCTTTCCTCAGCCATCTATACCCAGGACGTGAACAAGGCCTTCATTGCCATGCGGGACATCTATGCGGGAATCACCTATGTCAATGCTTCCACCATCGGGGCCGAGGTGCACCTACCCTTCGGCGGAGTGCGCCAGACGGGCAACGGCCACCGGGAAGGGGGAAGCACCGCCATTGACATCTTTACCGAGTGGAAGACCATCTATGTGGACTATAGCGGGAGGCTGCAAAGGGCAACGATTGACGCCTAAGATAATCTGTCAGCTATCGGCGGTCAGCTTTAGAAAAACTCCTTGAAATTGCAGAGAGTTTCTGTTAAATATAGCCTATCAGGCCGCGCTCAATGCGGTTTTCAGAGGGATAAGAATTGACCAAGTTTCAGGGGGTGGATTTTTACGGGATCGAAGGGCTTCTAGGTGAGGAGGAGCGGATGGCCCGTAATACTGCCCGGGCCTTCGTAGAGGCAGAGGTCCTCCCCATCATTGACAAATATAACCGCGAGGGCACTTTCCCGGGCCACCTGATCCCTAAGGTGGGGGAACTGGGCTTTTTGGGGGCCAATCTTTCGGGTTACGGCCTGCCCGGAGTGAATAACGTGGCATATGGGCTCATCATGCAGGAGCTGGAGCGGGGGGATAGCAGCCTCCGGAGCTTCGCCTCCGTCCAGGGCGCTCTGGTGATGTATCCCATCCTTATCTTCGGCTCCGAGGCCCAAAAGGAGTATTGGCTCCCAAAGTTGGCTAGCGGCGAAAAGATAGGCTGCTTTGGCCTCACCGAGCCCGATTATGGCTCAGATCCAGCAAGCATGGCCGCTAAGGCGGTAAGAGTGGGGGATCACTTCGTCTTGAATGGCACCAAGATGTGGATCACCAATGGGAGTATTGCCGACGTGGCTATAGTGTGGGCCAAGCTAGATGGCCAGATCCGTGGATTTCTGGTAGAGAAGGGAGTCCCGGGCTTTATAACCTCCGAAATCCAGGGGAAGTTCTCCCTGCGGGCCTCGGTCACTTCAGAGCTATCCTTCGAGGATTGCTGGATTCCTGTAGAGAACCTCCTTCCCAAAACCGAAGGGCTCAAATCGGCCCTCATGTGCCTGAACCAGGCCCGATACGGCATCGCCTGGGGGGCAGTAGGGGCGGCCATGGCCTGTTATGAGGCCGCCTTAAATTATGCCAAGGAGAGGGTCCAGTTTGGCAAGCCCATTGCCTCCTTCCAGCTGGTGCAGCGGAAGCTGGTCCATATGTTAACAGAGATCACCAAGGCCCAGCTTTTGTGCCTGCATCTAGGGAGGCTGAAGGATTCCGGCAAGGCCCGACACACCCATATCTCCTTGGCCAAGATGAACAATGTGGAGAAGGCGCTGGAGATTGCCCGGATGGCCCGGGATATCCTGGGTGCTTACGGGATCGTCGATGATTACCCTGTGATTCGCCATTTATGCAACTTGGAATCAGTGTATACCTACGAGGGGACCCACGACATCCATACCTTGATCCTAGGCCAAGACATCACCGGTATCTCGGCCTTTGAGTGATTTCTATGCCCCTTTATGGACTCCGAAGGCCCTTCGGGCTGGTTTTCCTCCTTTTGCTTATGGGGGCTGGTGGATGGGTCCTTCTTGGCCCTGCCCCAGGAGAGCTTACGTCCTTCCCCCAGGTCAAAGAGGCCTTAGAGGAGGGGGACGAGGTCCAGATGGAGGGTGTTCGCATAGTGGAGACCCAGGAAGGGAGGAGGTCCTGGGAAGTGGAGGCCGAGCTAGCGCTGGTATCCGAGAAGGGGAAATATGCCCGACTCTTCAAGAGGGAAAGGGCGGTGACCCTCAGACTTTACACCGAAGGAGAAGCCCTGGTATGTCAGGCTGACCAGGGCCGGGTTGATTTAGTGAGCAAGGATGTCTCCCTTTCCGGCAATGTGGTGGCCCGGTCGAGCCAAGGGGTGGAGCTTTCCACCGAGGCCTTAGGTTGGTTAGCAGAAAAAAAACGGCTTCATAGCGACAAGCGGGTAAGGATCATAAAGCGGGGGCTAGAGATTACTGGCCTGGGGCTTGAGGCGGATCCGGCCCTGGAAAGGCTCATGGTAGATTCGGGCGTGAGCTCCCGTTTTCTCGGATCCAGGAGGGAGGTCAGGGGCTATGGGAAAAGGTAAGGTCTTTACAGCATTTTTTCTTGGCCTCCTCATATTTTTGGCAAGGACGGAAATCCCTTCGGCCTCCGGCCCAATAAACATAACCGCCGATCGTCTAGAAGCCGACAGGCGGCTTCATCTTATCAATTATATCGGGAATGTTATTGATAAGAAAGAGGACTTGACCATCCTGGCTGATCGCATGGAGTTTTACTTCGACGAGAAGATGGAGGAAGTCATCAAAATCATTGCCCTTGGCAACGTCCGCATCCATTCTAAGGGGAGAAACGCTACGGCGGAGAGGGCGGAGTATTACGACCGGGAGGCCAAGGTTATCCTTACTGGAAATCCTAAAGCCTGGCAGGAGGATGACCTGGTCACCGGGTCCAGGATGACCCTTTTTCTAAAAGAGGATCGGAGCATCGTGGAGGGAGGGGAAAAGGAGCGGGTCAACGCTGTCATTTATCCCAAGAGGAAACCCCCTCAGGTCCCTGAAGGGCCAGGGATGGCTCCAAGTCTGCCCTCCCCTTTGATGAGTCCGGAGAAAAGGGGGCGCTAGGCTACGGATGGAAGGAAGCTTACGCGCAGAAGGGCTGGTAAAGGCCTTCAAGGGAAGACGAGTGGTTGATGATATTGACCTTTCTCTCAAATCGGGTGAAGTGGTAGGCCTTCTTGGACCAAACGGAGCGGGAAAGACTACTACCTTTTATATCCTCCTCGGCCTGCTCCGGCCTGACAAAGGGAGGGTGTTCTTGAATGGAGAGGATGTTACCCACCTTCCTGTCTACCAACGGGCTCGACGGGGTCTCGGTTTTCTACCCCAGGAGCCCTCTATTTTCCGGAAGCTCACAGTGGAGGAGAACCTCTTAGCCATCCTTGAGGCCCAAGGCCTCGACGAGACAAAGCGTCATGAGAGGCTGGAGGCACTGCTCCAGGAACTAAACATCTCTCACCTCAGGAAGAACCAGGCCTATACCCTTTCCGGGGGGGAAAGGCGGAGGGTGGAAATCACTCGTTCTCTAGCCACCTCACCTTCCTTTATCCTGCTGGACGAACCCTTCACGGGGATAGACCCCATTGCCGTCTTCGATATCCAGGGTATCATCTCCGAGCTTAAAGGGAAAGGGATTGGTATTCTGGCGACCGACCATCGCGTTCGGGAAACCCTGGAGATTGTGGATCGCGCTTATATCGTATATCAGGGGAAAGTCCTTTTTGCGGGCACCGCCAAGGAGCTTCTCCAGGACGAGCGAGCGCGGGAAGTCTATTTAGGGGAGCACTTTCGGCTGTAAAACAGCTATTAGCTAGAGGCTAATGGCTTAAGGTTATAGGTGTTTTGCCATGGCTTTTGAAACCAAGCTGAGCCTCCGCCAGACGCAGCAGATGATCATGACCCCTATGCTGCAGCAGGCTATCAGTCTCTTGCAGCTATCCAGGCTGGAGCTCGTTCAGAAGCTGAGCCAGGAAATGGAGTCCAACCCTTTATTAGAGGAAATCACCCCAGAGGTCCTAGAGGATAGGGGGGTAATGGCGCCAACAGAGGAGTCTAGAGAGGAGGCTGTAGAGGGTAGAGACGATAAGGAGTCCGACTTCGATTGGGAGGCTTACCTGGATGGGGCTTCCGATTACGCTGCCTACCCTCCACGCGAGGACGTGGAGCTCCCTGATTTAGAGGCTAAATTGACCAGGCCCCGATCTTTGGCGGATCATCTCCTCTTCCAGCTCCACCTCTCCCCTGTTTCACCGGAGGAGCTCCGGGCCGGAGAGGAGATCATAGGGAACCTGGATGAGAATGGCTATTTTCATGCCTCGCTAGAAGAGATCGCCGCTGCCGCCCAGGTGGAGACCGCAGTGGCTGAGAGGGCACTACGTATTGTTCAGGGCTTCGAGCCAGCTGGAGTCGGTGCCCGGAACTTCAGAGAGTGCCTGACTATCCAATTGGATGGCTTGCCTGGGGACACATCTCTGGCCAAGAAATTGGTGGAGCACTATCTGGAAGATCTGGAGGCGAGGAGACTCCCAAAGATAGCTGAGAAGCTCAATGTTTCCTTGCAGGCGGTCCAGGAGGCATTGGCCCAGATCTCCTCCTTAGACCCCAAACCGGGAAGGGCC
Source organism: Candidatus Methylomirabilota bacterium (assembly GCA_016212365.1). Lineage (GTDB taxonomy): Bacteria > Methylomirabilota > Methylomirabilia > Methylomirabilales > JACRGL01 > JACRGL01. The sequence continues at coordinate 19,011 of JACRGL010000059.1, forward strand.
TATACTACCGAGGACCCTCGATATATTACTCCTGATGTTTATGTCCTGAAGGTAGACGATAGGTATGTGGTAGTCTTAAACGACGAAGGTCTTCCCAGGCTCCGGGTCAGTCCTTATTATCGGCGCCTCCTATCCCTCCGGGGATCCAATACTAAGGAGACCCGCGAGTATATTGAAGGAAAGATGCGCTCTGCCCTCTGGCTTATTCGGAGTATCGAGCAACGGCAGCGCACCCTCTATCGGGTCACTGAAAGCATCTTCAAGTATCAGCGGGAATTCTTGGAGAAAGGGATCCCATCCCTCCGACCCCTCACCTTGAGAGAGGTGGCCGAAGATATCTCCATGCATGAGTCCACAGTGAGCAGGGTCACAACCAACAAATACGTCCACACCCCCCAGGGCCTCTACGAGCTCAAGTATTTCTTTCACCGGGGCATTTCTGCCGCAGGAGGCGAGGCTGTTTCCTCCATTACTGTGAAGGACTTGGTGCGGAAGCTATTCCTCAGCGAGGATGCAGGAAAGCCCTTGAGCGACCAGAAGATAGTGGAGGTCCTCAAAAAACGGGGAATTGATATCGCCCGCCGGACAGTAGCCAAATACCGCGGCCAGTTGAAGGTCCCTTCCTCTGCCAGACGAAAGAAGTTTTAGCAGAAAAGCGGTTGAGGTCGAAAGGAGGCACCTTATGCAGATCCATATCACAGCCCGGAATTTGGAGATCACCGATGCCCTTAGATCCTATGCGAGAGAGAAGGTGTCCAGGATGAGACGGTACCTGAATAACATCGCTGCCGCTCATGTGGTCCTCTCTCTGGAAAAGCACCGTCAAATTGCCGAGGTTACCCTCCGGGTTCGGGATCTCACCATCCGAGGCGAGGAGGCCACGGGAGACCTCTATTCCTCCATCGATCTGGTAATGGATAAGATAGAGCGACAGATCCTTCGATATAAGGAGAAGATTGTTGGCCACTCGGGTCGGCAAGGGGAAAGGACGCAGGCAGCGGTAGGTCTTGCCAGGGAGGGGCTTAAAGAGGAGCCCCGTATCGTCAAGACCAAGCGCTTCGGCATCAAGCCCCAGGATCTGGATGAGGCGGTAATGCAGATGGACCTATTGGGCCACAATTTCTATGTCTTCCGTAATTCTCAGACTCGAGAGGTCAATGTCCTTTACCGCCGGCGCGATGGCAATTACGGGCTTATCGAGCCCACGGCCTAGGCCCGTAGCGCCGGATCCGCCTCAGGCGGACTCCGGCGAGGTGGGTTTTTAAAGGTGCAGGGAAGTGAAGGGTCTTAGATTCGTTATTATTACAGGGATGTCAGGGGCGGGGAAGAGCTTGGCCAGCAAGTGCCTGGAGGACCTGGGTTACTTCTGCATCGACAATCTGCCTGCCGCCCTCATCCCTAAATTCGCTGAACTCTGCTCCCAGACGAGCGGGGGCATAGAGAGGGTGGCCCTAGTTATCGACGTCCGCGAAGGGGAGTTCTTAGAGGGTCTCTTTGACATCCTAAAGGACCTCAGGGAGGCGGGGCACGAGGTGATGATCCTTTTCCTCGAAGCCAGCGATGAGGCATTAGTCAAGCGGTTCAGCGAGACCCGCCGTCCACACCCATTGGCCGGCGATGGCTCGGTTCTGGAAGGGATTCAATTGGAACGCAGGGTCCTTGCCAGCCTGAAGGGTGAGGCAGATCTCATCTTCGACACCTCACAGCTTCATGTCCATGAGCTCCGGAAGCTCCTGACTAACACCTTTCAACAGGCGTCCAGGCCTGCTCGCACTATCCTATCTTTAGTTTCTTTTGGCTATAAATTTGGTCTTCCTTACGATGCCGACCTGGTCTTTGACGTTCGCTTCTTGCCCAATCCTCACTTCCGGGAGGAACTCCGGCCCCTTTCCGGAAAGGATCGGGCGGTTATGGATTTCGTACTGGCCAATCCTCAAGCCCGGGCTTACCTGGAGAGGCTCCTCGATTTCCTTCACTATAGCCTCCCCCTTTACCTTCAAGAAGGTAAGGCCTACCTCACTGTCTCCGTGGGCTGCACTGGGGGGCGACACCGCTCCGTCTCTATCGTGGAGTATTTGGGTCAAAAGCTCAGCGAATGGGGCCACGAGGTGGCCTTGCGCCATCGTGATATCGATAAAGAGGTGATTCTCTAAGGGGGAGTACTGAAGGAGCCAAGGAAGGCTTGAATGCCTAAGGTGAGCTTCGTCCTGGGGGTCCATTGCCATCAGCCCTTGGGGAATTTTGATCATATCATTGAAGGGTCCTACCACCGCTGCTACCTCCCCTTTTTGCATGCCTTGAAGGAACATCCCGCCATACCGGTAAGCCTTCACTATTCAGGGGTCCTCTGGGATTGGCTGGAGGGCCGCCATCCGGAATTCTTGGAAATAGTCGCAGAGTTGGTGGAAAAGGGGCAAGTGGAACTCCTCACGGGTGGGTATTATGAGCCCATCTTGCCTATCCTCCCTGACCATGACAAGCAAGGGCAAATTGAGAAGCTGTCCTCCTATCTACGAAAGCGTTTCGGTTGCCAACCCCGAGGGATGTGGCTGGCAGAGCGGGTATGGGAACCCCACCTGGCCAAGCCCCTGGCCGAAGCTGGGGTGGAATACGTGGTGGTTGACGATTATCACTTTAAGGCAGCAGGGTTGGCGGAAGAGGAACTACGGGGCTATTACCTTACGGAGGAGCAGGGATACCTCCTCAAGGCTTTCCCCATCTCTAAGGAACTGCGATACTTCATTCCCTTTGCTGAACCCGAAAGGACCATTGAACTCCTCCGGGCCCAGGCCTCTGAAGAGGGGCGGCTCTTAGTTATGGCGGACGACGGAGAGAAATTCGGGGTCTGGCCTGGGACCCACGAACTGGTCTACCGGCAAGGATGGCTCCACCGTTTTTTCTCCCTTCTCGAAGAGAACCAGGAATGGCTCTTTCTCACAACCTTCTCTGGCGCCTTGGACCGCTACCGCCCCTTGGGTCGAATCTATCTCCCTACCGCCTCCTATGCGGAAATGATGGAATGGGCCCTCCCCTCTATGGCCGTGAGGGAATACGAGTCGGCACTGGGGCGGGTAGAGAGCCTTCCTGAGCCAGAATCGGTAAGGCGCTTTTTGCGGGGCGGGTTCTGGCGCAACTTCCTAGTTAAATATCCAGAGGCCAACCACCTCCATAAGCGGGTCCTAGCGGTGGGAGATAAGATCCGCCTCCTGGCTGGAGGGGAGGGTCTCATCCGGCGGGCCCAGGAGGAGCTTTGGCGGGCCCAGTGTAATGATGCTTACTGGCACGGCATCTTTGGCGGTCTCTACCTACCCCATCTCCGTCGGGCCCTTTATAGTGCCCTGATCCGGGCCGAGGCCCTGGCGGACAGCCTCAGGCACCTGGATGAGAAGGCCTGGGTGGAACTGGAGAGGAGAGACATAGACGGTGACGGTAATGAGGAGGTATTCCTTAATACAACCCTGCTATCCCTCCTTTTTCACTTAGGAGAGGGAGGGGGCCTAGTGGAGCTGGATTATAAACCCAGGACCCACAACCTCTTAGATACCCTCGCACGGCGTCCTGAGGGCTACCATTTCAAGCTCACTTCCAGGCCCGGCCTATCCGGTGGGACCGAGGAAGTAAGGACCATCCATGCCGAACGAGGCCCTAAAGAGGGGGGGTTAGAGGCTCTCCTCCATTACGACTGGCACCGGAGGGCCTCTTTTCTGGATCACTTCCTGGGCCAAAGCGCAGACCTGGAGGGCTTTAGGCGATCAGCCTACGAGGAGTCAGGGGATTTTGTCAACCAGGGATACCAGGTCCAAACCCTCCTCTCAGAGGGCCGGGCTGAGGTTACCCTTTTCCGGGAAGGCCATCTCTGGGTCCCTTCGGGCCCCCTCCCATTGGAAGTTAGAAAAAGCTTCTCTATAACCGGCGCTGAAAGCTCCTTTCCCGTGAGATACGGCCTTACCAATCGGAGCAGGACCCGGATTAGGGTGCGCTTCGGCGTAGAGTTTAACCTGGCCTTCTCGGCGGGAATAGGGGAGGGTCGCTACCTGGAGATCGGGGGGAGGATGCCGGAGGACTCAACCTTGGCCAGCCTTGGAGAATCCCTGAATATGGATCGAATACGGCTGGTGGACGAATGGCTGGGCCTGGAGGTGGCCCTAGCCTTTAGTAAGCCTGCCACCCTCTGGAGGTTCCCCCTGGAGACCATCTCTCAATCGGAATCAGTGTACGAAAAGGTCTATCAAGGAACGGTTCTCCTCCCCTGGTGGGAGGTAGAACTGGAGCCTGGAGAGCCCTGGGAACTTTGTATAGAACTGGGCCTGAAAGGAGACGAAACAGGCAAACTCCCTACTTGACAATTAAGGACTCAGCAGGGTCAGAATGGGGAAGACCGAATGGAGACGGAAATAATAAGGACTTTTGATTTAATAAAGTGCTTTGGGGGGATAGTGGCCTTAAATAAGGTTTCCCTCAATATTCGGAAAGGACAGATTCTAGGGGTTATAGGCCCAAACGGCGCAGGAAAAACCGCTTTAATCAATGTAATCAATGGTGTTTATAAGCCCGACGGGGGGGAAGTTTATTTTAAAAATGTGCGCCTTAATAGGTTAAAGGCCTATGAAGTGGCTCAACTGGGGATTTCTCGCACTTTCCAGATAACCAGGATCTTCCGGAGAATGCCTGTCCTAGAGAATATGCTCTCCTCTTCTATCTATCTCATAGGTAAG
>JACRGL010000061.1 GCA_016212365.1 Candidatus Methylomirabilota bacterium
ATCTAAGAGTGCACCAGTACTTCGTAGAGATGACAAGGGGGGTCTAAAGGAAACCAGGATTTTCCCTAAAATTTTTCTATCCATTGAAGCAAAGGCTTCTCCCCTCACCCTTCCCCTCTCCCCTTAGGGGAGAGGACTGAGGTGGGGGGGAGGACAATTTTTGATGCTTATTAATCCCTTGTATAAATGGTGAAGCACCCAGAGGGATTTTATGAGCGGCTAAGGCGGAGGCTAAAAAGCTGAGCCACTGTTAATAATCTTAAGGGAGGCTAGTGCTAGAATTTCTTGGATACGGTGCTGGCCTTTATTTTTTATGCTTCCCGGAGCCTCCTCCGCCTAACTAGCCTGGCGGCCCAGATTCCCACCTCATATAAAAGACACATGGGAATGGCCATGAGGCTCTGGTTGAAAACGTCCGGGGTAGGGGTAAGGATAGCGGCAATGATAAAGTTTATAAAAATGGCGTATTTCCTGTTCCTGGCCAGGAACTCAGGGGTCACGAGACCCATCCTAGAGGCCAGGGCGAGGAGCAGGGGAAGCTCGAAGATGAGGCCAAAGGCCAGGAGAAACTTGAAAGTAAAGTCCACATAATTTCCCACCGAGAGCATGGGCTTCAGGTGCTCGGTCTTATAGGTAAGGAGAAAGTTCAGGGCGAAGGGGAGGACAAGGAAATAGCAGAAAGCCAGGCCGATGAAGAAAAAGAGGGTGGAAAAGATGACGAAGGGGAGGGTATAGCGCTTTTCCTTCTCTAATAGTCCCGGGGCCGTAAACTTCCAGAGTTGATATAGAACAACGGGTGCCGCTAAAAAGAGGCCGGCAAAGAAGGCCACCTTCAAGTGGATCCAGAAGGCTTCAGCCGGCGCCAGGAAGATCAGTTCTTGGGGATTTGGCTTTTTAACGGTCAGGAGGAAAGGGTATTTCCGCTGGATGACCAGATTGGTGATCAGGGGGCGCTTTAGCCAGCCCAGGATCTCTTCGGAGAAATTAAAGGCCAGGACGAATCCGACACCCACCGCCACCAGAGAAATGATAATCCTGGATCGTAGCTCCTCCAGGTGGGAGAGGAAGGGCATCTTCTCGTCAGGCATGGACCTTCTCTTTAGCCTCTGGACTCTTCTCTTCCCCAGGTCTTTCTAAGGCTGCCTTCTCCTTCTCGGCCGATTCATCCGGAGTCGAGGGCCTGGCCTTATCCTTTTCCTCATCCCACTTGAGCTCGGTGCTGATCCCTTCCTTGAGTTCCTCTGAGGCCTTACGGAACTCAGCTATACCTCGCCCCAAGGCTCGCCCCAAGTCGGGCAGCTTCGTAGGCCCGAAGATGAGTAGGGCTATAATAAAGATGACGATGAGCTCAGGCATCCCTATTCCAAACATCTCTAACCTCTTTCCTATAAGGCAGGCCTTTTAAAATAATAAGGATAAAGCCTCTCCCGAGTTTTTTTCCTTCTATAATTCCGGGCCATCTCCATGAAGATCCCCACGTCTCTATCCAGATTCGACTGGGTCCCGTCGAAGTAAAAATTCTTGATAGGGATACCTTCATGATCCCGGCTGAGGCGGGGATATATGGCCTCGCAGGTGATCCCGTTCATGCAGGTGAAGGGACTGAGATCAACGATCCCGTCGACCCCCTTTTGGTAGAGATAGACCGCTTTGCCAGCGCTGAGCACCATTTCCCCGGAGGCCCCCTCCTGAGGCAGGTAGGGACGGCACAGATCCAGGATCTCTTGGATATCCCCCGGTTCTTCATAGCCGTGAAAGTCCTCTTCGAAGGGGGCATAGAGGGCGTGCTCGTCTGCCTTCTGCACCCAACCCTTTAGCTTGGCTTGAAGCATAGAAAGGGAGAGGCCCTTCCCGGTAAGCCGGAGCATCCGCCTTTGCTCAATGTTAGTGTACCAGATCCACTCCGCTACGTCGGAGAGCCAGGCCTCGCCCTCATATTCTTCGATCTTGCGGATGACGTCCTCATTGCTGAAGGTGTTGAGGCGGCAGAAGATTTCCCCCACGACTCCGATGAAGAGGACGTCCTTTTTATAGTTGGCGGGAACGGCCCGGAAGCGCTCCCGGCAGCGAATCAAAGAGGCCACCAGCCGCTCCAGCTTCTCCTGGGGCTTAAGCCCAGAAATCCGCAGCACGCCGCAAACATCGTCCAAAGATGCCTGGAAGGCCTCTTCAGTGGCCCCCTTCACGGCCTCATAGGGACGGGTCTTGAGCAGGAGCTTGCCAAGGATGTCCGAGGCAATCACCGCCCTCCACCCCGTGCGCATGAGCTCACCGGCAAACTCTCCAATTCCATCGTATCCATCCCCGGCGCTGGGCGAGATGATGGGCACTTCCCGGTAACCGATGTCATCGAGGACCTTGCGCAGTAAGGGCACGTATTGCCCAAAGCGACAGGGACCTTCTGCAGTGGGCATAAAGAAGGCAACCCGACGGGGGTCATCCCTTTCTAACACCTTAAGGTAATCCCCCAAGGTGATCTTCTGGGGATAGCACTCATCCCCGGAGGTGTATTTGGCCCCCAGCTCTAGGGTCCGGCTATCAGAGGGCGGAAGCACCTCTGCCTCGATCCCAATGGATTCGAGGGCGGCGCTCAAGGCCCTGGTCCCGCAGTAGGCCATAGGGTGGATATAGAGCTTTCGCCCTTGTAGCCCCCGACGGGGTTCGTCGCACATCCGCCTCATGGCGGACGACGCTACATGGTGGCATGGGTCTTTCGTTTTTCCTTCCACCAGCGCAACACCCCCTTGCTGTCCAGGTAGGCCTCGCATCGGGTGAGATAACCCGCGTCATTTCCGTGGCCGTCGAACTGGAGGGTAAGGAAGGGCTTCCCCGAGGCGGGGCCAGTAAAATGCTTGATATAGGAATCGGGGCCGCACTTAAAGTTGGTGATGTAGATGATGTGTAACTTAGGATACCGGGATACTATCTTGGCCGCTGCCAGGATGCGGTGACCCGAGTTCCAGTACATATTGGGGTTGATGTCCCTGACGTTTATCTCTTCAATAGAAAGGAAATCCATAGGAATAACGTTTACCCCATAGTAGTCTCTGAGCTTGCTGGGTATATTCAGATTGACCCCACGGTCACTCACATTGTATGACCTTCCTACTAAGACAATACCCGGTTCCCCTTTCTCTTCCAGAATCCTCATGGCCTCCTGGCCTGCCTTCTGAAGCCTCTGCCGGAAGCGGGTCTGGGCCGAATATGCAGCCTCTACTGCCCGGTCGCTTAGACGCCCCGAAAGACCCAGCTTCTTGGCCAGAGGCCGGAGCTGCTTCTTAACTTTTTCCCTTCCAAGGCGGAAGTGGATGGTGGGGGCCAGGAAGCGATTGGCAAAGCCTTCAAAGCGGGGGACGCTTCGAAGGACAAAGGGGAGGGTTTGAGCCCATGGACAGAAGTGGAGTTCCAGATCCCCATCCTTAGCCTCGGCGTTCATCATATTGGGCTGGAAGACCCAGTCTACCCCCTTGTCGAGGAGGTCCTTTATATGGCCGTGGGCCACTATGATGGGGAAGCAAGGCTCAGCAACGGAAAGGTCAATCCCTTCGTGACCAATCCTCCGGTTGGTCTCTTCAGAGAGAACGACGGCGCAGCCCAAGGCTTCCAGATAACTCCTCCAGAAGGGGAAGTATTCATAAAAGAACATGCTTCTGGGCATCCCCACCCTGGGCCCCAACCCCTTCGGGCCCTCGTAGCCCTCTAAAAGGAGCCTCTCCCGCAGGGCTACCAGGTCGGGAATTACAGGACCCCTATCGACCTTTGCCCGCTTCCGGAACCGGTCGGAGCACTTATCCCCCCAGTAGGTCTTCACCCCCTCCACTGTGAATTCCTGCATGTCGCATTGGTTAGGACAGGCCTTGCAGGTAAACTCCCGGATAGTGTAATTCACTTTCTTTAAATCAAAGCCCCGGAACCTGGTGTGGAGGCCAGAGGCGGCCATCTTCTCTTGGGCCAAGAGGGCCATCCCGATGGCCCCCACAACACCATTGTGGGGGGGAACGACGATTCTCTTTCCCAATAGCTTGGCAAAGGCAGCGGCTACTGAATCGTTATAAGCGGTTCCCCCTTGGAAGTAAATGACTTCGCCTATTTTTCTACCTCGCACCACCCGGTTCAGGTAGTTCAAGGCAATGGAGTAGGCCAGGCCAGCTACCAGGTCCCGCACTTCGGCCCCTTTGTGCTGATAGGCGTTCACGTCCTGTTCCATAAAGACGGTGCAGCGTTCGCCTAACCTTATGGGATGCTCCGATAGGAGGGCCAGTTCTGAGAACTCGCCCTTTATGCTCACCCCGAGCCTCTCAGCCTGCTCCTCTAAGAAGGAGCCGGTCCCTGCCGCGCAGGCCTCGTTCATGGCAAAGTCTACCACGATCCCGTCCTCTATCGAGATGAACTTGGAGTCCTGGCCCCCGACCTCAAAAATGGTGTCCACCCTCTCTCCTAGAAGCTTTTTACCTATATACATTGCACCGGTCTTATGGGCGGTGATCTCGTCGTTGACAGTATCGGCCCCTACCAGCTCGCCGATGAGCTCCCTCCCGGAGCCGGTGGTTCCCACCCCCAGAATCCTGATACGGTCCCCCAGCTCCTCCTGGATTTCTTTGAGGCCAGCCCCCCCCACCTCGATGGGCCGCCCCTCGGTGCGGAGGTAGATTTCTTTGACCAGCTCTCCTTGCTCATCAATCAGGGCCAGGTTGGTGCTGACAGAGCCCACATCGACACCTAGATAGGTGTTTATCCTCTCCTTATTGGATTTGAAGTGATAAGGCTCGACTCGGTCCCGTAGGAGAAGGACATTATTTAGGGAAAGGGGCTCGTAAGTGGGAAAGTTGATCAGCCTCTTGTCGCTATGCCTCCACAGCCCATGGATGTCCCGGGGGGCGTTTCTGTTTCCCCTTAGGAGCTGCTCCAGGGCGGCCCCCATGGCTCCAAACCAGGCGTAGTATTCAGGCACGAAGAAATCCTCATCCCTCAATTGAAACAGGTCTTGAAGGGCTCTGGCCACCCCCTTGTTCATGGCCAGGCCCCCGATAAAGGCCACCCTGGGTTCCACCTTTTTACCCTTGGTTATAGCCCCTTTAAAGTTTCTAGCCACAGCCTCACAGAGCCCCTTCAGGATCTCGGGAGGCTGATAGCCCTTCTGCTGGGCATGAACCATATCGGATTTGGCGAAGACCGAGCAGCGGCCAGCTATTCTGGCAGTCCCTTTAGCCCCTGCTGCGATTTCCCCTACCTCCTCCACCTGATAGCGGAGCCGGACCGCCTGCTGGTCAATGAAGGAGCCAGTCCCTGCGGCACAATCCCCATTGGTTTCGTAGTCAACGATGCCCGTAGCTCCAGTGGCTTCATCCCTCTCCAGACGAATGAACTTAGAGGTTTCGCCCCCCATCTCGAAGATGGTCCGAACCTCGGGGTGGATGATTCCCACCGCCCTGGCTATGGCCTTGAACTCATTCTCAAAGCCTACCCCCAGGAGCTGAGATAAGAGCTTCCCCCCTGAGCCAGTTGCCCGGATCCCGGCGACCTCAAGCCCCGGGTTCTTATGATAGATTTCCTCGAGGAGCTCAGAGGTGACCGGGATGGGATTTCCAAGGAACCGGCGATAGCGAGAGAGGGCTATCGGTCGGCCCGCAAAGGATGGGGCCATCTCCCTGGTAATTAAGGAGAAGGCGCCCCCTGGTCCGCACATCTGGTAAAAGGAGGGATAATCCTCGGGATCGCCGATGGCCGCTACCTTTACACTCACGGAGCCCAGATCAATGCCTATGTTTATAGCCATAGAGATACCTTCAAATTTTTTTAAACATAGCACAGGAGGAGGTGGATTTCAAGCTCCCTTTGGTCTCCGCCGCGGGCGTTTTCGGCGATAGGCCTCCACTCCTTTAAGGACAAGAGGATAGGTGATAAGGGCCAGAAGTCCCGAGATCAGCAGATTCCCCACTAGGTAGGTGACGATTCCCATTCCCGCTGCTTTAAGGACCTTCCCGCTCTGAAAATCCGCCACAATGGTGCGGTAGTTGCCCCCAAAGATGGCCGTTCCCACAGAGGCACTCAAGGCCCAGAAAAATGGGGTAGTCAAGGGATTCATAATGAAGCTACCCAGAATAGCCGCTGCCCGGTTGAAGCGGAAGATCACGGCGAGGGCAAAGGCCAGGATGGTCCCTACTCCGAAGGTCGGGAAGACCCCTAAAAAGACGCCTACCGCTGCCCCCAGGGCAATCTTTCTAGGGGTATCATCAATCCTCACCAGCTTTAGGTATTGATAACGGAACCAACGGCTAATGGCCACCCACTTTCTCCATCTTTCGAGCCTTTTAACGGTAGAACACCTTCTTTAGCTCCTCCACATTTTTGGGGGCTGTCAGGGCAAGAACGGCGTCGTTGAGGAGGAAGGTGGTGTCCCCTCGGGGAAAGATGATCTGCTCCCCTCGAATGACCGAGATCAGCACGCTATCTGCGGGCAAGTCCAGGTCCCGGATGGCCAGCCCCAGGGCAGGTGAGTCCGTGGGGAGGCGAATTTCCACTATTTCAAGCTCTCCCCTCTTCAGGGAGAGCAAGGGGAAGATCTCCTGGGTGAAGGCCTCCTGCTCGATGAGGTTACAAATAATGTCAGTGCTGGACACAGTGAGGTCAATCCCTAGCTTATTGAAGGTGACCCGATTCTTGGGATTGGCAACCCGAGCGATAACCCGGGGAACCTGAAGAAAGCGCTTGGCAATGAGACAGGCCACCAAATTGGTCTCATCCTCCCCGGTGACGGCGATAAGGACATCGGCGCGTCTAGCCCCTGCCTCTTCCAAGATGGTGGCATCACACTCCCCCAGGACAGCTACCTCCCCCAGCTCCTCGCTGAGGGACTGGTACCTTTTCTCGTCCCGTTCGATGACAGTAACCTCGTGTCCCAAGCTCAGGAGCTCCTTGGTTAAGTAATAACCTACGCCTCCCCCACCCACGATAATTGCATACATAGTCTTTTCCCCTTGTAACGGAATTTCCTCTCGCAAAAGCGCGGTATGACCAAATGCTGACCGCTGATGGCTGACCGCTGGCAGCTATTTTTTAACCAGGGCATCAAATATGTGCTGAGCCCCTAAAGTAAGAGGGCATATGGCCTCCAGGCCCAGCTCCTGGGTGATCTTTAACCTCCGGGGGTTAACAATTCCTGCGATCACTTTGTGGACGTGGTAGATCTCCTTGGCAATGAGGGCGGCCATGATGTTGATATAATCGCTGTCCGTTACGGCGGCAAAGGCCTCGGCCTTTTCTATACCCGCATTCCTTAAAATATCGTCGTCGACCCCTGTCCCGATAACGCAGCAGATATGGGTATGAGCGGTAAAGGTCTTTTCGGCCTCGCTTTCCTCCCCGCCTCTTCCCACCTCTCGCACCCTTTCCACAACGAAATCATTCCCCAG
>JACRGL010000060.1 GCA_016212365.1 Candidatus Methylomirabilota bacterium
ATGAGGCCAAAGGCGAGGCTCAGCTTCCGACTTATCCTGCCTGAAAATTTCTGGCCTTTTTGACCATCGTTCACCATTGGAATGGCCATTTCAGACCCAGCCCTTTATATCATATGAGATTGTCTAAATTATAATACCATAGCCCAAAAAATCCTCAAGGCCCTTCCTTTAAATCATAAAAGAGTCTTTTTCCTTGGCGATTCCAAGATTGCTAATGTAAACCTGCTTCCAAATATGACCAAGTAACCGAGGTAGCCTATCGCTTGGAGTAAGGAAGGCCGGGAGTGATAGCCTATAAAGGCGTGGAGTATCCGGCCCACTAAGCTTTCGTCGGTGAGGACATGGCTAGTGTCCCAGACATGTTCCACAACGGCGGGGAGTAATCCCATTTCCTGGAGGGCCATGGCGATGTGGGCCACCAGCCCGGCAGCGATGAAGATAAGAAGCAAACCAGTAACGATGAAGAACTTCCGTAGGTCCAGGCAAAGCGTCGTCGCAAAAATCAGATAGGCGATAAGGGCGGCCATCCCCAGTCCCAGGAGGGCGCCGGTCAAAGGGCTTTCCCCCTTTGTGCCGCTGAGTAATGCGCTAAGGAAAAGGGCTGTCTCTAAACCTTCCCGGATCACTGTGACGAAGGCGAGGGTGGCCAGGGCGAAGGCTCGGCCGGCGGAGATAGCCTGGGCCGTCTTGATCTCCAGTTCCGCCTTGATGGTCTTTGACTGCCTTTGCATCCAGAGGAGCATCCAGCTAAGGACCCCTACGGCCACCGCCGCTACCGCCGCCTCGAAGGCCTCCGCTAATTCCCCCTGGAACTGGAAGGCTAAAGCCTGGAATAACAGGGTGAGGCCAACGCTGGCGGCAAGGGCAGTTACGGTTCCTCCCCAAACATACCTCTTATACCTCGGTTGCTGTATCTTAGTGAGATACCCTAAGAGAATGCCTATCACAAGGAAGGCCTCCAACCCCTCCCTTATAGTAATTAGCATCCCCGGCAGCAACCCCGCTGTCACCTTATTTTTCCCTCATCCTAGGTTCCAGATGAAAAGGAGGCGATGGGCGATCCCTCCAACTAACAAAGCTAGGGATATGGTGAAGCCGGATATGACCAGGGCCCTTCCCCAGCCCAGCTCCCGACCCAGGACAGCAATGGTGGCAACACAGGGGATATAAATAGTGTTCACCAAGGCGTATACGAAGATCTGCTCCTTTGTCATGAAGTATAGGAGGTCTTTAGCACCTCCCCCGTATTTGACCATCGCTAGGGTAACCAGAAGCTGCAGGGCCAGCTCCTTCCGAAGCACGGCGAAGATTAAGGTGAGGCCAGCCACTGAGGGCAGCCCGAGCCAGCCCTCCATTAAAGGGGAAAGGGGTCGGGCAAGGTTCCATAAGAGGCCGGTTTCGTAAAGGCTCCCCAGTACCAGGCTCCCGAGAAGGACTATGGGGGTGGCCACAAAGACAAAATCCCGGAACCGGTACCAGGTCTTCTTCATTATCAGAGGGATTGAGGGTGCCCGGAATGGAAACATCTCCATAACCAAACCTGTGGGCCTGCCGGGTATTGTCCGGTTAAGCCCAAAACCCACCAGGCCGGTCAGGAGGAGGACAATGAGGTAGATGGTCAAGGCAGGCCGCCAGCCAGCGTAGAGGGAAACCGCTCCCAGGATGACCGCCGTCCGGGCACTGCAAGGGACCAGGCAGATGAGGGTGCTGGCAATTATCCGCTCCCGGGCCGTAGCCAGGACCCGGGTCCCCAGGATAGCGGGGACATTGCAGCCAGCCCCGGCTACCAGAGGGATCACCGCCCTTCCATGCAGACCTGCCTGGTGCATGAGGCGGTCGGTGAGAAAGGCCACTGAGTTCAGGTATCCGGTGTCCTCTACGAATGCCAGGATAAAATAAAATGTGAGTACATAAGGGATACCCACGGCCAGGGCTGCATTGATGCCGGCGTCAAACCCCCAGAGGAGAGAGCGAGTCAGGGCCGAGTCTCCTAGAATGAGGTAAAAGGGGGTCCGGATGAGGGGAGAGGCATAGGCCGTCCACAGGCTGCTAAAGGCCGTAGAGAGGAGATCACCCATGTAGAAGAGGAAGGCGAAGATCCCCGCCAGGACAGAGATAAGTAGGGGAATGCCAGTCCAGGGGGAGGTGGTATAGCGCCAGAGCCGGTCGGCTAATAGCGGTGCCATCCTGGCCCGGGCCTCTACCTTTTCAGTAATGGCCCCCGCCAGACCATAACGTTCGCGGGCCAGGCGCAGCGGGGCAGGTTCCCCATGGCGGCGGCTTATCTCGGCAGCTAGTCTCCGAGCCTCGGCTAATATGCCATGGCCTTCGGGAAGGTCTTCTACCGCTTTAAGGAACTCGATGTCCTCCTCCAAGAGGAGGATGGCCACTGCCCGAGGAGGGAGCCCATAAGGAAGCCTTTCTCTGAGAGGGATAAGGCGGGAGGCTAGCTTTTCGACAGCCCCTTCGATATCCCGCCCATACCGAAGGGCAGGGGATGCCTGGGTAGAACCAACAGTTACCGCTACTGCCTGGGCTACCAACTCGTCCAGGCCCTGACCCCTGGTGGCCACTGTCGGGACTACCGGGACGCCCAGGAACTGGGAGAGGCGCTTAACGTCAATCTCAATGCCCTGGCGTTCGGCCTGGTCCATCAGGTTCAGGGCCACCACCAGGGGGAGGCCCAGATCCAGGAATTGTAAGACTAGGTAGAGGTTGCGGTTCAGATTTGTAGCGTCCAGAATGGCGATTATTACCTCAGGCTTCCCGTCCAGCACTGCCTGGCGGGCCACCCACTCTGCCTCGGAGATAGCGCCCAGAGCATAAGTCCCGGGTAGATCCACGAGCCCGATATCCAGATCGTGATAGCGGGTGGCAGCCAGATTGACATCCACCGTCTTGCCAGGGTAGTTGGCGGTGACTACCCCCATGCCGGTGAGGTGGTTGAAGATGCAGGACTTGCCCACATTGGGGTTGCCAGCCAGGGCAAAGGTGAGGTCTACCTCGTCCTTCATCCTTTTTAAGGCGCCGTGGCAGGTTAGGGGCAAGCCTTAACCCTCCTTCACCAGGATCTTGGAGGCTATCTCCCGGCCAAGGGCATATTTGGAGGCCCCTAATTGCACCAGGATAGGGCCGCCCAAAGGGACCACCTCCTCAATGGTCACGCTTGCCTGGGGTAACAGGCCTAGGGTGGCCAGGTATTTGAGAAGGCCGGGTTCCTCCTCGGAAATTTTCATAATGGTTCCCTTCTCGCCCGGTACCATCTCGGCCAAAGGACGGGTGGCTTCCTCCCGAAAGAGGCCCTCCTTATCTGGGATGGGCTGGCCATGGGGGCAGGTAGCGGGCTTATCCAGGAGCTCCTCTAGAGCTGCCTCCACCTCGGGGGAGAGGGTGTGTTCCAACTGGCAGGCCTCCTCGTGGACCTTATCCCAGGAGATGCCCAGGATGTCGGTGAGAAAGCGCTCGGAGAGCCGGTGGGTCCGGAGGAGGTGTAGGGCTAGTCCCTCACCCTCCCGGCTCAGGATATAGCCTTGATCCTTGACCTGGTCCGCAAGGCCTTGTTGGAGCAGCTTCCTCAGCATCTCAACGGCAGCAGACCGAGAAACCTTTAGGTGCGCTGCCAGGGAAGCAGCCCGGACTGGGCGTTCTCCTTGTTGCAAGCGGTAAAGGGCCTCCACATACTCCTGGACCGTGGAGGAAGGTAGGTCCTTCTTTCTAAACCTCAGCATTATTTCGCCTCCTTAGTGAATATGAAATTCATTTTCAATTAAATCAAAAAGAAAAAATTTCGGTTTTATGCTCCCTCTCCCCCTATATGACCCCTTTGGCTTCTAGTCTCCTCCATCCTTGTTCACTAGCCTTATGAAAGAGTCGGTGGAGCCTTCCGCCCCGCCTTCTTCCCCCGGGATCTGCATTCCTTACAGATCCCATAAAGCTCCAGCTTATGGTCTAAGACAGCAAAGCCCACTTCCTCGGCCACCTTCCTCTGCAGACCCTCAATAGTGTCGTTCTCGAATTCCAGGATTCTGCCGCAGCGGGTGCAGATGAGGTGGTCGTGATGGCTGTCTCCCGGGGTCTTCTCGTAGCGGGTATGGTTATCACCGAACTGCCGACCCTGGGCAAGGCCTGCACCCCTCAGGAGTTTGAGGGTTCTATAGACTGTCACCAGCCCTATTCGGCGATCCTTCTCAACGACCTGGTGGTAGAGCTCCTCGACGCTGATATGGGGCCCGGCCTCGAAAAAGGTCTTGGCTATAATACCCCGTTGCCGGGTAGCCCTCAGGCCGGACTCATTCAGGTATTGGTTGAATTTATAGAGTTCCCTACCCATATGAATTATGAAAATGAATTTCAATTTCTTGATATATAAGTTCCGTTCCTTTGTCAAGAAAAATTTTCCCTTGACAAGGAAAGGATGGTTTGGGGATTATAAATAGAGCCTTTCGGAATTTTAAAAATTATAATTCTCATGTATCCCATTCTCCGTTTTCTCTATCCTTCCCAGGCGGGCCAGGCCTTTGCCAAGTACAAGGTAGAGGTAAAAGAGGATAAGGTGTATGTAGGGGGGCTGGCGGAAGGGGAGAAGCTGTAAGGCAGTAATCAGGGGTCAGCGGTCAGTAAATTCAAGGATACCCATGGTTTTAACCATGGGAGGGTCAAAAATGTAGGGGAGGGCCTCTGTGCCCTCCCATTCCTGAGCCACCGGATTTATCCGGTGGAGGGAAGGAGGGTTAAATGCAAAAAAACACCAACCCCTTTTTATTTTTCTTATTTTTATTGGCCTTTATATTTCCCCTTTCAGGGGTCTTTACCCTTGTTGGGGCTGCCCAGGAGGGAATGACCCGGAGCCATTCCGGGGGAGGGGTCAGAATAGAGGTTACCTGGCTGGACTCCTCGGCCCTGGCCAAAGGGGAGGCCATCTCCTTTGAGGTGAGGATGAATACCCACACGGTGGACTTGGATGAATACGACTTACTGAAGCTGGCCTTCCTCCGGAATGATAAGGGAAAGGTCTTTAAGCCAAAGGCATGGGAGTCCCCTCAGGATGGAGGCCACCATCGTTCAGGGGTTCTGGTATTTCCAAAGGGGGACCCTGGTTCCCGGTCCCTGGAACTAATAATCATGGACGTGGCAGGTATTAAGGAGAGGGCCTTCCGATGGGAGGTGAAATAATTTAGCCCTTGACCCTTTGCCTTTAGCTAAAGGCTAAAAGCTAAAGGCTGATTTTTCATTCCTCCCAAATTTTTTTCTTGACAAAGTAGGAGGTTTGTATTATATACCCTACTAGGGTAAAGTATAATGGGATGCTATGATTGATGCAGAGACAAAAAAGAAGGCATTAATTCGCCTGAAGAGGATCGAGGGCCAGGTCCAGGGTATCCAGCGGATGGTGGAAGAGGAAAAGTACTGCGTGGATATCCTCCTCCAGATCTCCGCTGTCCAGGGCGCCCTGGAGCAGGTATCCAAGATAGTCATGGCCAGGCACATCGAGAGCTGCGTGGCTGACACCATTGCCTCGGGGAGCGAGCTGGAGAGGGCCAGAAAGATTGAGGAGCTGATTGAGGTCTTCTCCAAGTATGGGAGATTTGAGTCTAAGTAAGGAGGTAAAACCATGGGGGCTAAGGCAGAGATTCTGAAATGGGCGGATCCCAAGGACCCTGCCAGGCGGAGCCTCCTGAACTGGCTCCTGGGGAGCTCCGTCTTTGCATTTATAGCGGCCACCCTTTACCCAGTCCTGCGCTTTCTTTATCCCACCAGTGCCGGCCAGGCCTTTGCCAAGGAGTGGGTGGAGGTGGCAAGCATGGCCGAGATCCCTGTAAAGGTAGGGGCCAAGAAGGTGGCCTATGCCAACAAACCAGTCTGGATAATCCAGCCATTTGCAGGAGACTGGCGAGCCTACTCAGCCATATGTACCCACCTGGGCTGTATTGTGAACTGGTTCCCCGACCGGCAGCAGCTAATCTCCCCCTGCCACAACGGTATCTTCGATATAAACGGGAACGTAGTGTCCGGCCCTCCCCCTAGGCCCCTTCCCAAGTATAAGATAGAGGTGAAAGGGGACAAGGTTTACGTGGGGGGCCTGATGGAAGGGGAGAAGCTGTAAAACAGCGATCAGGAATCAGCAGTCAGCAATCAGTAAATTCAAGGATACCCATGGTTTCAACCATGGGAGGGTCAAAAATGTAGGGGAGGGCCTCTGTGCCCTCCCATTCCCGAGCC
>JACRGL010000063.1 GCA_016212365.1 Candidatus Methylomirabilota bacterium
CACTCGCTGCTCATTTCGAGCGCGCTCTAAGATCGCTGCATCCGAAGCGCGATCTAGTCCCACTTCGAGAGCGTGAACGGCATCATGACCTTGTCGCACAAGCCAGACAGCCAATTCCGGTGACAGCGGCATGTCAATGAGAAACTTCACCTTGCAAACTCCACCGTCTCCTCCTCTGCAAGAAAAGCGGCGTAGCGCAGGGTTTCATCAATGTCCTCGGCTTCCAGGTAGGGATACGCCTTGAGAATCGTTTCCTTGGTCTCTCCAGAGGCCAAGAGTCCCAGCAAGCGTGAAACCGGAAACCGAAGCCCACGGATGCACGGCTTGCCGGTGCAAACGTTTGGATCTACCGTGATGCGCTCAAATTTCATCGCTTTCACCTCCACGCTTTCTCACACGGGATTATTATTCCTCTTTTTCTCGCTCTGAAACAATCTTTTCGATCTGTTTATAAAACCTTTTAAGATATAGGGGGAATCTTTAAAAATGGATTAATTGCCTGCTAATTTCGATTTATAATAACCTTTAGCCTGGATGAAGTAAAGGGGAAATTGAGGGTATTGCAAGAGTTCCCTACTCTCAAATTGGGCTCAATTTTAAGGCGGGATTTGCCTTGACTTAGATGGTTCCATCTTATAACCTTTTAATGGATATGCTGGAAGGCCTTTTTAAAGGACCATTGATCGAATCCCTGGCCCGGGCCGCAGAGGAGACCTCATCTACGCTCTACCTGGTCGGGGGATACATCCGGGACACTATTCTGGGCCGTGGGAGAGGTGACCAGGACCTGGATCTGGTGGTTTGCGGGGATGCCCTGGGCCTGGCTAAATCCCTGGCCCAACAGTGGGGGGGGACAATTGTGCCCCTGGATGCCGGGACAGTTCGAGTCGTAATGGAGCTAGAAGAGGGGCGCTACGAGGTGGACATATCTTTATTGCGGGGCTCAGGGATCGAGGAGGACCTGAAGGTCAGGGACTTTACTATAGATAGCATGGCAATAAGGCTTTACCCCCCGGAACCTTATCTCATAGATCCCCTGGGGGGCATTCAGGATATAGGCCAAAGGGTGGTCCGGGCTTCGTCCCGCGTCGTTTTCCAGGAAGACCCCCTCCGCCTCCTACGGGCCATCCGCCTGAGTGGGGAGCTGGGGTTTTTCATTGATGAAGGGACTTATAAGGCCATAAGGGAGGGTGCCCAAATGCTCTCCAGGGTAGCCCCCGAGAGGGTAAGGGATGAGCTCTTCCGAATCCTGGCCCTTGAACCCTCAGCGCCTTATCTCAGAATGCTGGACGAGGTGGATCTCATGGTGGTAGCCCTCCCCCAGGCCGCAGAAATGAAAGGCCTCCGCCAGGGGCCTCCCCACCAGCTCCCCCTATGGGAACACTCCCTCAGGACTGTGGAGAGGCTGGAGGCCCTCTTAGATGGACTTGGGGATTGGCTCCCGGATTACGCTGAATCAATTAAGGCAGGACTCACCAAAAGGCTGGAAGGGGAGATTGACCGCCGCAGCCTCTTAAAGCTGGTAGGCCTTCTCCATGATATAGGGAAACCTCAGACCTTCCAGGAGGAGCCGGATGGAAAGATTCGCTTTCTAGACCATGAGGAGGTAGGGTCAGGGCTTATTGAAGGGGTTTTGGCATCCCTGCGCCTAGGTAGAAAGGCCATATCTTTAGGGGTAGGGCTAGTGAAGGCCCACCTCCGGCCCCTTCAGCTCCGCCTGGCACCCAGGGTTAGCGATAGGGCCCGCTTCCGTTTCTTCCGGGACCTTGGGGAGATGGCAGGGGAGGTCCTCCTCCTCTCCATGGCGGACATCGAGGCCACGACAGGGGAGGATGATCCGGATTGCTTGAAACACAAGGGGTTTGTTCGGGAAATGCTAGATTACTATCACTCCAGTTTTCGCCGGGCAGAGGAGGCGCCTCTTATAAAGGGGGGTGACCTCCTCGAGGCCTTTGGCTTAAAGCCTGGCCCCTTCATCAGCTTCCTCTTAGAAAAGGTTCGGGAGCTCCAGGCCGCTGGGAGGATCAAGGGCAAAGAGGAGGCCCTGGAATACCTCCGCCGCCACATGGAGGAGTGGAAAGGGACTTTTGGGTCCCCTCTATGATGCATTTAACCCTTGCTAATGGGTGGTATGATGTATATCATACAAAATAAGGCATGGATGGGTTACACTGATTAAAAAATCTGGAGGTAAGGCATGAGTGTATTTCTGGGTCCCATCCGTTACTGGATGTATGAAAAGATAGAGAACAACTGGCGGAGGGAGAGGGCCATCGCTTATGGCGATGAGCACTGTGAGGACTTTTACAGAAAGGAGGGAGTGCCATGAGAGAACGGGTTGAGAAGGTGCTGGACCAGATAAGGCCTATGCTCCAAGCCGACGGGGGGGACGTGGAGGTAGTGGACGTCCAGGAAGGGGTAGTGCTGGTGAGGCTGCTAGGGGCCTGCATGGGATGTCCCGCTGCCACAATGACCTTGAAGGCCGGGATAGAGGAGACCTTGAAGGAGCAGATTCCGGAGATAAAGCGGGTGGAGGCCGTGTCTTTTTAAATGAAGATCACTGAAGACACAAAGGTCTCGGAGGTCCTGGATAGATACCCCCGGCTCCTGGAAGTGCTTGCCGCTTACCATCCGCACTTTGAGCGCCTCCGAAATAAGGTCCTTCGCAAGGTGATGGCGCCTAGGGTGAATCTCGAACAAGCGGCCCGGATGGCCAAGGTAGACCTGAGGGCTCTCCTGGCGACCCTCAACCGGGCCATCGGGGAGGAACCCGAGGAGGTAGCCGGTGTTTCCTCGAAGAAGGCAAGCCCAAGGCCCCCGGAGCTTCAAGGGCTCAGGGAAGAGAGTATGGTGGCCATTTATAAGGGCGAGGAGGGGGTATCCAAAGCCGAGGGGGCAAGGGCCCCTTCCAGGGAAGGGCTGAGGCCCCAGGAGGGGTTAGTTACCCTGGATGTCCGGGGTCTAAGTCCGCCCGAGCCCATGATGAAGGTCCTGGA
>JACRGL010000062.1 GCA_016212365.1 Candidatus Methylomirabilota bacterium
CCTCCCCCGTCGCCATCGGCCATGCCGATGCGGCTGAACACCGGGGCAGAATCGCTCTCGATGGCAGGAATAACCATCAACACCGAGAGGACCACCAGCAGGATAGCCACTGCCTTCTTCATTGAATTCACCTCCTCCCGTTCCTTATATTTAACCCAAATAATTCCTGAAATTGGATGGCCTGATAAATCAGGCAACTACCACTTACATATAAGCAAAATCGGTGCCAATTTTTGGAAAAAATGAAGAAAGGCAAGAAGGCGGACAATAGGCAGGCTCACAAGGGGTGGGTCCTTTAAAAAAAACCGCCATTGCACAATTTTTTGTGCATTCAAAAGGGATGTAAAGGGGGGAAAATACAGGAGAATTGCGGAAGAATTTATATCAATCAATAATTTACAGAGTTGCACAATTTTTTGTGCAATTTGCACAATTTTTTGTGCAAAACAGAGGGCTTTGTCGTCAGAGGGTTCGTTCCTCCATCTTCCCGGCCAGGTCTAGCTGCTGAATCTTCCAGACCAGGGTATTTCGGTGGAGTCCCAGGATCTTGGCGGCCTCGGTCTGGTTCCATTGGACCTTATCCATGATCCCTAAGATATATAGAGTTTCGAAGTGGCGGCGGGCGTCCCTCAGGGTAAGCCCTTCCTTTTGGATTTCATCTAAGAGTTCGTTTTGCCGGATAGAGATGTCCAGGGGTAGCTCCTTCAGGGTGATTGTGTCCCCATGGGCTAAGGCCACCACCCTCTCGATGACGTTCTCCAGCTCCCTCACATTCCCTGGCCAATCATAGTGGTATAAGGCCGCAGCCGCGCCTGCCGAGAAGCCTTTCACCTTGCGATTAAACTCTCGATTATACTTATTCAAGAAGTGCTCCACCAGTAATGGGATGTCATCGCGGCGGCCCCTGAGGGGGGGCAAGTAGATGGGGACTACGTTGAGGCGGTAGTAGAGGTCCTCCCGTAAGGCGCCTTCCTCCACCGCCTTTTTGAGGTCACGATTGCTGGCGGCAATAACCCGCACATCGATCTTGATAGTCCGGGTCCCCCCAACCCGCTCTATCTCCCGCTCTTGAAGGGCCCGAAGGATCTTGGCCTGGAGGTCAAGCCTAAGGCTCCCGATCTCGTCTAAGAAGACAGTCCCCCCATTGGCCAATTCGAACTTGCCGATCTTGGTCTGGTGAGCACCGGTGAAGGCCCCCTTCTCGTGGCCGAAGAGTTCGCTCTCTAAGAGCTCGGCGGGGATGGCAGCACAGTTGATGGCTACGAAGGGCTTGGAGGCCCGGTTCCCTTGCTGATGGATGGTCCGGGCCAGAACCTCTTTACCTGTCCCACTCTCCCCAGTTAACAGCACGGTGGCATTGTTATCAGCGATGCGGGATATGAGGTCATAGATTTCCAGCATCTTGGAATTCCGGCCGACGATGTTGTCAAAGCGCCGGGCGATCTCGGAGCGGAGATACATCACCTCTTTTACCAACTCTTGCTTTTCTGTTACCCGCTTGATAAGGGATAGGATTTCGTGGATGTCAAAGGGCTTGGTGATATAATCGTAGGCCCCCAGCTTGATAGCTTCTACCGCGGTCTTCAGGGTCTTCACTGCGGTGACTATGATGACGTCGGTGTCCTCGTTGAGCTCTTTTATCTGCCGGAGGGCCTCAATCCCATCCATCTCCGGCATCCTGATGTCCAGGAGGATCAGATTGACGTTCTTGTTCTTCAGGATCTCCAAGACCTCGCGGCCGGTAGTAGCAAAGAGAAGATCGTAGTCCTTCCCCAGCAGGACCTCGAAAGATTCCCTCACCCCTAGCTCGTCATCGGCAACTAAAATGACGGGTTTCAAGCTCAAGGCTACTCCTATACCGCCTCAGTTAAACAGATTTTTCGGTTCTGCATGATTAGCGTTATAATCTCATCGTCCCCGTTTGTCAAGTGGTATCCCGAATAGGCTTGACAAGGTAATGGAAATGTGAAATTTTTATCTTTGGAAAGGTAGAGAAGTCCTTTTTATTTATGGTCCTGGAAGACCCATGGTAAGCCTCTCCGAGAAGATTCGAAACCTTCCCGACCACCCGGGCGTTTACCTATTTAAGGATGCCAAAGGGAAGGTCCTTTATATTGGAAAGGCCCTCTCCCTGCGAAAGAGGGTCCCTTCCCATTTCCGCGATTCCCCCAGCTACTCGGAGCGGATTGCCGCCCTTATCTCCCAGATCGCCGACCTGGATTTTATTCTCACCGACAGTGAGCTAGAGGCCCTCATCTTGGAGAGTAACCTGATCAAGGAGAGGCGGCCCAAATATAACGTGGTCCTCCGGGACGATAAGCATTACCCCTTCCTGAAGCTCGACCCCAAGGAGCCTTTCCCCCGGGTATCCGTTGCCCGGCGCATTAAGGACGATGGGGCCCTTTACTATGGTCCCTACGTCCCTGCGGGCACTATGTGGGATACCCTCTTCCTGATTAATAAGGCCTTCCCTTTAAGGAAATGTAAGTCCTTAAAAGGGAGGAAGCTCTGCCTCGATTACCATTTGGGCCGCTGCCTGGGTCCCTGCGAGGGCCTCGTCTCTCCGGAAGAGTATGGAGAAGTAGTGAAGAGGGTTCGCCTCATCCTCGAGGGCCGCGACAGGGAACTGGTGAAGCTCCTGGAGAGGCAGATGCGGGAGACCGCGGAGCGGCTAGAGTTTGAACGAGCTGCCCAGCTTCGCGATCAAGTCCAGGCCCTAAAACAAACTATAGAGGGCCAAAAGATCATCTCCGCTAAGGGGGAGGATCAAGACGTCCTGGGTTTCGCCCAGAAAGGGAAAGAGGGCTGCGTCCAGCTCTTTGTTATAAGGGGTGGGCGTCTGATCGGGCGGGAGTCCTTTGCCTTTGAAGAAGTGGCCGAAAAAGGAAAGGCCGCCTTCCTATCCTCTTTTATAAAGCAGCTTTACCTAGCTAAGACCAGCCTGCCCAAGGAGGTTTTGATTCCCTTTCCTGTAGAAGATCAAGGACTCATCGAGGAGTGGCTTTCTGCTCGCGCAGGGAGGAAGGTTTCCCTCACCGTCCCCCAGAGAGGCAAAAGGGCAGAGCTTGTAGAAATGGCCATGCACAACGCCGAGGAGATGCTCAATCAGAGCCTTCGTTCCTCCGAGGGAAGGGAGCGGGCCCTCCAGGAGCTTAGGGAATTCCTGGGAATGAGCCGTCTTCCCCGGCGGATCGAGGCTTACGATATATCCAATATCTCAGGGAATCTGGCGGTGGGCTCCCTGGTGGTCTTTGCCGATGGGGCCCCCAAGCGTTCCGACTACCGCCGTTACCGGATAAAGACAGTGCTAGGGGCCGATGACTATGCCATGCTCCGGGAGGTTTTGGGTCGCCGTTTCCGGCGCCAGGAAGAGATGCCGCTCCCTGA
This sequence comes from Candidatus Methylomirabilota bacterium, assembly GCA_016212365.1. Taxonomy (GTDB): domain Bacteria; phylum Methylomirabilota; class Methylomirabilia; order Methylomirabilales; family JACRGL01; genus JACRGL01. The sequence continues at coordinate 3,388 of JACRGL010000062.1, forward strand.
CATTATTTTGATAGATGGGGGGCGGGGCCAGCTAAATGCTGCCTTAAAGGTGGCCCAGGACCTCCATATCTCCAGAGTGACCATGATTAGCCTGGCTAAGGAAGACGAAGAAGTCTTTCATCCTTCCCAGATCCGGCCTCTACCCATCCCGGCGGGCTCCAGGGCCAAGCACCTGCTGCAGCAGATTCGGGACGAATCCCACCGTTTCGCCCTTGCCTATCACCGAAAGCTCCGCGGCCGATCTCAGCTTCACTCTATCTTGGATGAGATCCCCGGTATCGGTGAGCGCCGCCGCCGCATCCTCCTCACTCACTTTGGTAGCCTGGAAAGGCTCCAGGAGGCCAGCGTGGAGGATCTACGGCGGGTAGGAAGAATACCGGCCCCCTTAGCCCAGGCGGTTCATGATTATTTGAGGGCTTACAGTCCTTGAGGGGGAATAGAGATGAAAAGGGAAGTGGTGTCCACCGAGCGGGCCCCAAAGGCCATCGGCCCCTATGTCCAGGCCATCAAGGCGAATGGTTTTCTATTTACCTCTGGCCAGGTGGCCCTGGATCCTCAAACAGGAAAGTTAATCTCCGGGGACATATCCGCACAAACCCACCAGGTCTTTGAGAACCTGAAGGCGGTGCTGGAGGCAGCGGGGACCTCCTTAGAGCGGGCCGTTAAGATCAATGTGTATCTGACCGACATGGCCGATTTTCCCAAGATGAACGAGGTATTCGCCGAATACGTGGGCAAAGATAAGCCGGCCAGGACCACGATAGGGGTGGCCCAGCTCCCCTTAGGGGCCAGGGTAGAAATTGACGTGGTGGCCCTTTGCCCGTGAGGGAATCCATCCTTACCATCCCTTCTCCCCCTTCCCCTGTAGAGGTTTTCTCTAACCATTGGGAGGAGGAGGGTGCCGTCCTCTTTGAGACGCAGAAACCCAGCCTGAGAGAAAGGCGATCCATCCTTGCCTTTAGGCCTCGAAAGGTCCTGGAACTCAAGAAGGCCCTTTCCGGCTCCCAATTTTTTAAGGACCTGGAGGAGGCTTCCAGAGAGTTCTTCTGCCTCGGCTTCCTCGGCTATGACCTTCGCCTCCTGGTCGAGGACCTCCCTGATGGTAATCCCTCCGACATTGACCTCCCGGATGCCTGGATAGGGGCCTATGACTTCGTCCTCCTTTACGATCATTTTGAAAAGTCCTGGAAGGTAAAAGCGGCATCCAATGAAAACATCTCGTTACCGAAGGAAGCCCTCAGCCCCCGGGATAGGGACCCGGGATTCCCTCCCGTCCCCATTTCCGTCCTTCCCGTCCCTAACATGCCCAGAGACTACTACTTTGAGGCCGTGAGGAAGGCCCAGGGTTATATCGCCAAAGGCGATATCTACCAGCTCAATTTCACCCAGCGTTTTTCCTTTCAGTGGCAGTTCAGCCCTTGGGGACTTTACCTTCGCCTCAGGGAGGCCCAGCCTGTCCCATATGGGGCTTTCCTTAACCTCGGAGGGCGAAGGTTTGTCATCTCAGGCTCACCAGAGCTCTTTTCCAGAGTTAAGAATGGCATTATCGTAAGTAAGCCTATGAAGGGCACGATAGCCCGGGGAAAGAATCCCGCAGAGGATGAGTCTCTCCGGAGAGAGCTAAGGAGGAGCGAGAAGGACCGGGCCGAGAACGTGATGATTGTGGACCTCATGCGGAATGACCTGGGAAAGGTGGCGAAGGCTGGTAGCGTCGGAGTGCCCAAGCTATTTTCTGTAGAAGGTTACAGGACGGTGTATCAGATGGTCTCCGAGGTTCAGGGTATCCTTAAGGAAGGCGTAGGTTTGGCGGACATTCTCACAGGCCTCTTTCCCCCTGGCTCTGTTACCGGGGCACCCAAAAAGAAGGCCTGTGAAATCATTGAGGAGCTTGAGCCTCACCGGCGAGGGGTTTATACGGGCGCCATAGGGATGGTGGAGCCTTCAGGGGAAATGGCATTCAGTGTCGCCATCAGGACCCTGGCCCTCTCGGGGGATAAAGGGGTCATGGGTGTGGGTGGGGCGATTGTAGCCGATTCCGATCCGGAGAGGGAATATGAGGAGAGTCTCCTCAAGGCCAGGGCTGCTTTCAGGGCCCTCGGGGTTAACTCGGAAAGGAGAGAATAGTGATCAACCGCACTCTCATGTATGGTCAGGGCCTCTTTGAAACCCTGCGGGTCTACTCGCGCAGAAGGGTTGGCTTCCTTGATGAACACATCCGCCGGATGGCGGAAGGGGCAGCGTTCTTCTGCATCCCTTTTTTAGAGGAGGAGTTCCTCATAACCTTAGAGAAGGCATTACATACCATTTCAAAGGATGCCGAAGCTCGCCTGCGGATTACCTTGGAGGTTTACGGCGAGGAAGGGCCCGAGGCCTATAAGCTGGTAGCCCAAATGGAGCCCTTGACCCTCCCGGAGGACCTTTACCAAAAAGGGGTCTCTCTGACCCTCGCCCCCTTCAAGCGTCATTCCCAATCGCCCTTAACCCGCTTCAAGACCACTTCCTATCTGGAGAACCTCTACGCCAGGTCCTGGGCACGCACCCGAGGTTTCTATGATGCCCTCTTCCTAAACGAAAAAGGGGAGCTAATGGAAGCCTCGGCATCAAACCTGTTCTATATCAAAGGGGATTCCCTGATCACCCCTTCCGGGGAGTGCGGACTCCTGCCAGGGATTGTAAGGGGCACTCTCCTGGGAATTGCAGGGGAATTAGGGCTTCGAACTAAAGAGGAGAGGGTAGGCCTTGATGAGCTTGCAGGGGCAGAGGAGGTCTTCCTTACCAATTCAGTTGTAGAGGTCCTTCCCGCCAGGGAAGTGGAAGGTATCTGGACGGGCACAGGGTCCTTTTATCGCTCCGAGGCCCTTAGAAAGGCGTATAGGGAAAAGGCCCTTGCAGAAGGATTTGAATGGTGAAAGCCTTAAATCCACCGACCGGCTGCGGCTGCGAAGGGCCGGAGCTCTTCCATAAGCCTCCGGAATTTCTCCGGCTTTAAAGACTGAATCCCATCGGAGAAGGCCTCCTCCGGCTTGTCGTGGACCTCGATGATCAACCCATCGGCCCCAGCAGCAATGGCTGCCTTTGTCATGGGCGAAACGAGTTCCCAGTGCCCGGTGCCATGGCTGGGGTCCACGATGATCGGCAGATGGGATAGCTTCTGGATGACCGGAACCGCATTTAGGTCCAGGGTGAAGCGGGTGGCCGTCTCGAAGGTGCGGATTCCCCGCTCGCAGAGGATGACCTGGTAGTTGCCCTCGGAGAGAATATACTCAGCAGACATCAAAAACTCCTTGATGGTAGAGGCCATCCCCCGCTTTAAGAGGACCGGCTTTTCCACTTCCCCCACCGCCTTTAACAGGGCAAAGTTCTGGACGTTCCGGGCGCCTACCTGGAGGATGTCGGCGTAGCGGGCCACTAACTCTACGTCTCTTGGATTGATAACCTCTGTTACTACATAGAGGCCCGTCTCTTCCCGGGCCAGGGCCAGCAACTTGAGCCCTTCCTCCTCAAGCCCCTGGAAGGCGTAGGGCGAGGTTCGGGGTTTGAAGGCCCCGCCCCTCAGGATACAGGCCCCTGCTTCTTTTACTGCCCGGGCAGTCCTGAGAAGCTGCTCCTCGCTCTCTACGGAGCAGGGGCCGGCCATTACCACGATCCTCTCTCCCCCTATTTCCAGGCCATTTACCACGACCTTGGTCTTGGCAGGCTTGAACTCCCGGCTGGCCAGCTTGAAGGGCTGGAGGATGGGGACTACCGTCTCCACTCCTGGCATGGATTCCAGCGATTGGAGCCGTGCCTTGCCCCGCTCATCGCCCACCGCTCCGACGACATTGCGCTGGGTTCCGTGGATGATGTGGGGCTGATACCCTAGCTCTTCCACTTTTTTAATTACCTCCTGGAGTTCCTCCTCCTGGGCCCCGGCCTTCATTACGATAATCATGTCCATCCCTCCTTCAGAAGATTTTTGGTTATCCCCAAATTAAAAAGCCACGGAATCCCTTCCGTGGCTCTAAAAAATAAAAAGCCACGGGGTTTGTCTGCCCCGTGGCTTCTAAGGCTGAGTCCTACGATTCTACAAGGCCTCAGTCCCTCAAAGCCGGAGGGCAGACGAGGCCAAAGCTAAAATAGAATCGCCAGAACAGCGGCATCCTTAAAGCCCCGACTCTTCTCGTCATGATCCCTCCGGAGATGACTGAGCCATGCTGAGACCCTGATTGTGAGGGACTTATAGCATGTCCCCTTTGGCTTGTCAAGGAAATTTTTTCTTTACAACCCCAGAATTCCTGTGCTATTTTCCCAAGAGGAGGTTATTATGTCGGGCCACTCAAAATGGCATGGGATCAAGCATAAAAAGGCGAAGGTGGATGCCCAGAAGGGCCGGATCTTCACCAAGATCATCCGGGAAATCACCGTGGCCGCTCGCCAAGGGGGCGGAGACCCTGAAGGGAACCCCCGCCTGCGCACCGCCATTCTAGCGGCTAGAGCAGTAAATATGCCCCAGGAGAATATTCAGCGGGCCATCAAGAAAGGGACTGGCGAGCTCCCTGGCGTGGCCTACGAGGAGTATATCTACGAGGGCTATGGGCCTGGCGGGGTGGCGGTAATGGTAGAGGTTATGACGGATAACAAGAACCGCACTGCCTCTGAGATCCGCAGGATTTTTTTCAAGAATGGTGGGGGCCTGGGGGAATCGGGCTGTGTGGGCTGGATGTTCGAGAAGAAGGGGCTTATCCAGATAGATGCCAAAAAGGCTGATGAAGAAAAGCTTTTCTCTATAGCACTGGAGGCAGGGGCTGAGGACATGCGCCTCTCTGAGAGCACTTTCGAGGTCATCACCGCCCCCAAAGATCTGGAGAAGGTAAAGGAGGCCATCGCTAAAACCGGCATCGAGATGATCTCTGCCGAAGTGACCATGCTTCCCCACACTACAAATAGATTAGAAGGAAAAGTCGCTCAGCAGGTGCTCCACCTTATGGAAGAGCTTGAGGACCACGACGACGTGCAGCGCGCTTACGCCAACTTCGACATCCCCGAAGAGATCATGGCGGCCATGACCGCCTGAACGAAGACTGGAGACCCGAGACAGGAGACGGGAGAAGAAAAGGCTAATGTTTAGGTCTTTGACATCCTTGGAGGTCCCGGGTCTTGAGTCTAGAATGCTAGTCCTGGGGGTTGATCCTGGCACCACGGTCACGGGTTATGGCCTGGTTCGAGAGGAAAAAGGCAGGCTAGTTTCCTTGGAATTTGGCGGAATCATTACCTCTCCACGCCGGGACCTTCCCCAACGCCTCTATAAGATATACCAAGAGCTTCAAGGGATCATCCGGAGAGGTCGCCCTGACTGCCTGGCGGTGGAAGGTCTGTTTTTTGCCAAGAATGTGAAGAGCGCTCTGAAACTCGGGCAAGCTCGGGGCGTGGTTTTACTGGCGGCGGTGGAGGCGGGGATCGAGGTGGTAGAGTACTCCCCTTTGGAGGTGAAGGGGGCGGTTACTGGCTACGGGGGTGCTGATAAATCCCAGGTCCAAAGAATGGTGCAATCCCTCCTCCGGCTCAAAAGGCTGCCTGAACCCCCTGATGCCGCCGATGCCCTTGCTCTGGCTATCTGTCATATTCATTCCCTAGCCTTAAAAAGGAAGATAGAACCTTTAAAGAAAGAGATTAGGTGATCGCCCAGATCCGCGGCAAGCTGGTCATCAAATCTCCCGGCCAGGTGGTGGTAGAGGTAGGTGGGGTAGGTTACCAGGTGTTTATTCCCCTCTCCACTTACTACCAGCTCCCCGAGGTTGGCAAAGAGGTCCTCCTTTACACCTCCACTCACCTCCGGGAAGACGCCCTTTTACTTTATGGTTTTTTAACCTTGGAGGAAAAGGCCATCTTCGAGCTCCTCCGGAGTGTGAGCGGCATTGGGCCGCGGCTGGCCACTAATATCCTTTCCGGGATCTCCGTGGAGGAGCTAGCCCCGGCCATTTCTCAAGGCAATTTACACCGGCTCCATGCCATCCCCGGGGTGGGTAAGAAGACCGCTGAAAGGATGGTGTTGGAACTTCGAGAAAAGGTAGTAGAGATCCCTATTCCCAGCCCCTCCACTCCCCTCCCCCCTGCCTTAGAGAGGGAAGGGCTCCAAGAAGACATGATATCCGCTCTGATAAATCTGGGCTATAAGAGGGCGCTAGCCGCTCAGGCGGTGGCCCGGGCCCTTAAGGAGCTCCCGGATGGGGCAGGCTTTGAAAAGCTGATTAAGCATTCCCTAAGGCTCTTATCCGAGGCCGCTTAAGGAGGCTAAGCCGATCGTGGAGGAGAGGATCATCACTCGGGATCGCTTGGAGGAGGATAGGCATTACGACCAGAGCCTCCGGCCCCGGACCTTTATAGAATACATCGGCCAGGAGAAAGTCAAGGAGAACCTGAAAGTATTCATTGAGGCCACCAAGGCTCGACGCGAAGCCTTAGATCATGTCCTCTTCTACGGGCCTCCGGGCCTTGGAAAGACAACCCTGGCCTACATTATAGCCCATGAGCTAGGTGTAAACATTAAAGCCACTTCAGGGCCGGTCATGGAGCGGCCAGGGGATCTGGCAGCCATCCTCACTAATTTGGAGGAGCGGGACGTCTTCTTCATTGACGAGATCCACCGCCTGAACCATGTAGTAGAGGAGGTCCTCTATCCGGCCATGGAGGACTACCAGTTGGATTTGATAATCGGCCAGGGCCCCAACGCTCGCACCATTAAGCTGGATCTCCCCCACTTCACCCTTATTGGGGCAACCACAAGGGCGGGCCTTTTGACCTCTCCCCTGCGGGATCGCTTTGGAGTGGTTCACCGCCTGGATTTTTATGGTGAGGAGGACCTCCGGCGGATCGTAGCCCGCTCAGCCAGGATCCTGGGAGTGACTATTACTGAAGAAGGGGCTGACGAGATTGCTAAGCGTTCCAGGGGGACGCCCCGGGTAGCTAACCGACTACTCAGGCGAGTGAGGGACTTCGCAGAGGTATGGGGCGACGGGGTGATCACGGCCGAGGTGGCCCGAGGGGCCTGTAGCCGCCTGGAAGTAGATGATCGAGGCTTCGATGAGATGGACCGGCGCATCCTCCAAACCATTATCCATAAATTTGCGGGTGGGCCCGTGGGGCTTGAAACCCTGGCAGTGGCGGTAGGGGAGGAAAAGGAAACCCTCGAAGACATCTACGAGCCATTTTTGATTCAGTTAGGTTTTTTGGCGCGAACGCCTCGGGGAAGGACGGCCACCCGGCTTGCCTACAATCACTTCCAGGTCCCCCTTCGGGAGGGGCAGGAGGGGCTCTGGCGACCGTGACTTAAAAAGCTCTCAGTCTTTAGCCATCAGCTATCAGAAATAAAAATTTGAAGGCCAAGGGCTAATGGTTCTCTAATGGGATGGAAAATGATACCAGGGTTCGATAGTTTTGCTAAAATGATCATTCTCTTCGGCGTGGTGTTAGTCCTCCTTGGGGGGCTTTTCCTGGTGGTGGGGAAGCTTCTCTATATAGGTAGGCTCCCTGGTGACATTTATATCCAGAGGAAAAGCTTTAGCTTCTACTTCCCCCTGACCACATCTATCATCATCAGTATCATCCTCACCCTCCTCTTCACCCTCTTCAGCCGAAGGTAGCCCGCCCAATGTCTGGCCGCCGCCTCCTCGCCCTTCTATGGTTGTCCCTGGCCCTCCCCTGGTTTTCTCCTCATTTGGCCCAGGGCTCGCTTACTGTGAGGGTCTTAATCAAGGAGGAAAACCCTCGTTTGGAGGTAAGCGCTGAAGAGGGCTTGAGTGTTGTCGAAATAGATGCGCAAAAGGTCATCGAGGTTCGGCCGGGAGGAGGCCCTTTGGTCATTGCCTTCCATGCCCCGGGACTGGTCATGGGTGGGCGTCGGATTCCAGCTGAGGCTTTAGAGGTGAGGGCAGTTGGAGGCGGGCCTCTGAAGATTGATGGCCGTTCCTATCGGGGTTTCGTGGAGGTCCGTAAAGGGAAAGAAGGGAAGCTCCTGGTGATAAATGTCCTTGACCTGGAAGACTATATCCAAGGGGTAATGAAGGAGGAGATCTCCCCCCGCTGGCCCCTGGAGGCCATGAAGGCCCAGGCGGTAGTGGCCCGTACCTATGCCCTCTATCAGGTCCGTCAAAACCCAGGTGCCCCTTTTCACCTAAGGGCCACTACCGCCTCCCAGGTCTACATTGGCTTGGATGGTGAGGATTCTCGCTCTAATTTGGCGGTGAGGGAGACGGTAGGGTTGATCTTGATTTACCAAGGAAAGGTAATCCCTGCCTTCTACCACGCCTGTTCTGGTGGCCATACCGAGGACGCCTCCGATGTCTGGGGCGGTGACTTCTCTTATTTGGTAGGGGTAGCCGATGGATATTGCACTGAGTCCCCTCACCTCACCTGGGAGGTCACAATAGAGATTCCTGAAATCCGGCGCGCCCTACTCCGGGAGGGTTACGTGGTGGGCGATATCTATGCCCTGGAGCCTTTGGAGAGGAGTCGTTCAGGTAGAATCAAGCGCCTCCGCATCCGGCATTCCTTTGGGGTCCTGGAACTGGAAGGGAAGCGGCTCCGCCAGATACTGGGGAACGACCTTATTCGGAGCACAAGTTTTACGGTCACGGTAAGTGAGGGCGTAGTGAAGTTTCAGGGGAAGGGTTGGGGGCACGGGGTGGGGCTCTGCCAGTGGGGAGCCAAAGGGATGGCGGAGCGGGCATACAACTTTGAGGAAATCCTGAAGTATTATTATCCCCTGGCCGAATTAAAAAGGCTAGAATAGCCTTTAGCCATTAGCCCTTAGCCTTAGGGATTTTTAGCTGATAGCTGATAGCTGATAGCTGATAGCTGGTTTTCCATGAGGGTAAGCGATTTCGATTACCAATTGCCCAAGGGGCGAATAGCCCAATATCCAGCCTTGGAGAGGGACCGCTCCCGCCTCATGGTTCTCCACAGGAAGGGTCAGAGGATAGAGCACCGCATTTTCTCGGAGATCCAGGAGTATCTGAAACCTGGCGACCTCCTGGTCCTGAATGACGCCAAGGTCCTTCCCGCCCGTCTCTATGGCTGGAAGGAGGGCAGTGGGGGAAGGGTGGAGGCACTGCTTCTCCGGGAGAAAGGGATAAGGGATTGGGAGGTCCTCCTCCGCCCCACCAAAGGATTGAGGCCAGGAAAGAGGCTTCACTTTGCGAACGGCGCGTTAATAGCTGAGGTCCGCGATAGATGCGAAGAGGGTCATTTCCTTTTGTCTTTCCGGGCAAATGGGGACTTCTGGGAGCTACTAGAAAAATATGGCCGGATGCCCCTTCCACCGTATATTAAGAGACAGGGGTCAGGGAAGGTGGAGGCACTGGATCGGGAGCGCTATCAGACGGTCTATGCCCGAGAGGGAGGGGCGATCGCAGCCCCTACTGCCGGCCTCCACTTTACCGAGGAACTTTTAAGGAGGGTGGAAGCCCTAAGGGTGAAGCTTCACTATTTAACCCTGTTTGTAGGTCCCGGGACCTTTCGTCCCGTCCGGGCGGAGGAAGTAGAGGAGCACAGGATGGAGGCCGAGCGTTATTATATCTCGGAAACCACGGCTAAAGCGATAAACTTGGCTAAAGTGGAAGGCCGCCGGGTCATCGCTGTAGGAACCACTACTACTCGGGCTCTGGAGGACTCGGCCCTCAAAAAAGGAAGAGTCAAGGCCGGGCCTGGAGAGGCCGATCTTTTCATCTATCCCGGATTCCGTTTCCAGGTAGTGGACGCTTTGATCACCAATTTTCATTTGCCCCGCTCCTCTCTCCTCATGCTGGTCTCTGCCTTCGCTAATTTAGGGTTTATAAAAGAGGCTTACCAGGAGGCAGTTTCTGAAGGGTATCGATTTTATAGCTATGGGGATGCCATGCTAATCCTATAGCTATCAGCTATCAGCAATGAAATTCGAACTCCTAAAAATCGATCCGGCGACAGGGGCAAGGCGGGGGAGGCTACACACACCCCACGGCACGGTGGAGACCCCTGTGTTCATGCCCTGCGGGACCCAGGGGACGGTAAAAGCTTTATCACCGCAAGAATTGGAGGGGGAAGGGGTGGAACTCATCCTCTGCAATACTTACCACCTCTACCTCCGGCCCGGGCACGAGCTCATTGCCGAGCTAGGGGGTCTCCATAGGTTTATGAGCTGGCCCCACCCAATTCTTACCGACAGCGGGGGCTATCAGGTCTATAGCCTGGCAGAACTGCGCCGTATTTCGGAGGAAGGGGTGAGCTTTCAGTCCCACCTGGACGGCTCTAAGCATTTCCTCTCCCCTGAGAAGGTCATCGAGATCCAGCAGGCCTTAGGGTCGGACATAATCATGGCCTTGGATGAGTGCGCCCCTTATCCGGCAGCCTATGAGTATGTAAAGACATCCATAGAGCTTACCCTTCGCTGGGCCCGGAGGTGCCGGGAGGCCCATACTAGCAGGAACCCCGCCCTCTTCGGGATTGTCCAAGGAGGGGTATTTCCAGACCTCCGGGAGCGAAGCGCAGAGGAAACCGTTAGGATCGGCTTTGAGGGTTACGCCCTGGGGGGCTTGAGCGTAGGGGAGTCCAAAACCCAGACGTACGAAGTAATCGCTTCTACCGCCCCTATGCTCCCTCTGGAGAAGCCCCGCTATTTGATGGGTCTGGGGCCCCCTGAGGACCTCCTGGAAGCGGTAGCCTTAGGTATAGATATGTTCGACTGTGTGATGCCCACCCGCCATGGCCGCACTGGAAGCCTCTTTACCAGCCAGGGGCGACTGAATATCAAGGCAGCCCGGTATGCTAAAGAGGAGGGGCCGGTGGATCCGGAATGCGACTGTTACACGTGCCGCCACTTCTCCCGGGCCTATCTAAGGCACCTCTTTATAACTGGAGAACTCCTTGGCCTCCAACTTAATACTTTGCATAACCTCCATTTCTATCAGAACCTGATGCAGCAGGTCCGAAGGGCCATCGAGGCTGAAACCTTTAGGGAGTTCAAGGCGGGCTTTCTGGCTAAGCTCATGCAGGAGCGGGAAGATAATCAATCCTGGGTGGAGGTGGACAAAGGGGGGCAAGAAGGCCGGAGGCCGAGGTCTGGTAAGGTTAGAATGAAAAATAAAGGATCTACGAAGGAGGTGAAAGGGTTCAATGATTGATATCGCCTATGCAGCCGGAGGGATCCCGGGTGGCGGAGCAGCAGGGGGTTTCCAGGCCCTCATCCCACTGCTTCTCATGTTTGCTGTCTTTTACTTCCTCCTGATCCGGCCCCAACAGAAGAACCAGAGGCAGCACCGAGAGATGCTTCAGAGCCTAAAGAAAGGAGACCACATTGTCACCGCGGGTGGTATCCACGGGACGGTGGAAGCCCTAACCGATACCATAGTCAAGGTGAAGATCGCCGATAATGTAAAAGTTGATGTCTCGCGAAGCTCTATCGCCGGTAAGGTAGAGTAAAAGGAATAGCTATGGTCCCGGAATTCCCCAATATCCATGGAGGGGGACTACACTTAGAAGCCCGGCTAAAGGCCCCTAAAAATTCCAAAGGGGTCTTTTTTCCTGGCTATTAAAATCGATGCAAACCCTAACCTGTTAAAGGGATAAAGTTCTTTGAGGACGAAATCGATCTTTCCTAAGGCAATTATCAGCTTGGTAAAAAGGTTGAGGAAGGGCAATCTGTTATTAAAAGGCGTGTGGTATTGGGTGGGTATAACAGAAGAAAGGATATGGATACCGGCAACTTTGATTAGCTTTAAATTGTTTTCTTTTAATAGAGTTTCAATCTCCGAAAAGGCGAATGTTTTGTAAACGAGATCCACGTTTTTTTGGACATTTAAATACTTATAGGTCCAAACTCTTATATCCCCTTTGGAAGGCTTTTGGAGAGCCTGAAGGAGTTCTTTCCATTCGTATAGGAGGCCTAGATGCCACTTATTGTCATACTCGATAGTAACAATCCCGCCTGGGCGACAGACCCTGGCCATCTCGGAAAAGGCCCTATCGTATCCAGGGATATGCCCAATCACATCCCCATAAGATGAGACATAATCTACGGAATTGTCAGGTAAAGGGAGTTCTATAGCGTCACCCCTAATTAAGGTTACGTTCTTAAACCCCAAAGATTTGACCTTAAATTCTGCCTTTCTGATTAGCTGTTCAGACAAATCAACGCCGATGACCCTTGATGCCTGGGCAGCGAATTGTATAGTCTGTAGGCCTGTTCCACAACCCACATCCAGGACTACCCGATTTTTCCAAAATGGTAATAGCTTTTCGAGATAATGATTACATGTGCGATAGTCGTTGATGAAAAAGGGACCGGTTCTAGAATCGAATACATCATATTCCTCGGCCATTGCATCATACGCTTCCGCCACTACTTTAGAATATCTATTATCGAAAAGAGTTGGGTCCATCACTCCGCAAATCTTAGAGTTATGGCAATGGCAAAAGGATGCGGGTTGACCTTATATAATCTCTAATATAGAGAATTGCAAGACAAATTTTCCTGTCGGAAGTTGGATAGATAGACCTTAGCTGGAAATCCTTCTGAGGGTTTGGGATAGCTCTTCCAGAATAGGACCGGCCGCTCCCTGGAAGGATTCGTTCACCATAGGGGTAATGGGGGTAGGGTCCCTGTTGATCTCTACCACGTAAGCCCCGCATTGCTTGGCCACCAAGGGGAGGGAAGCAGCAGGCTGTACTACTGCTGAAGTCCCGATAGAGAAAAAGAGTTCGGCCCTTTCGGCAGCTGCATATGCCTGCCGCAAGGCCTCCACCGGTAAGGGCTCTCCAAACCACACCACCTCAGGGCGGAGGAGACCCCCGCACGGGCAATGGGGTGGAATCTCCTTTAAAGGGGCCTCGTAGTTTTCCATTACCGCTCCCTCTCTTAGGCAGCGGACTTTCCAGATATTCCCATGGAGCTCCACCATCCTACTGCTACCCGCCCGGCGGTGCAGACCATCAACATTCTGGGTGATTAGCAGGAAGTCCTTGAATCTCCTCTCCCATTCCGCCAGCACATAATGGCCTGGATTGGGCTGACACCTGGCAATAAGCTGTCTCCTCCAGTCATACCACTCCCAGACAAGTCTGGGGTCGTGGGCAAAGGCCTCGGGCGTGGCCAGGTCCTCGGGCCTGTAAGTCTTCCATAAACCATCCGGCCCTCTAAAGGTGGGCACTCCGCTTTCCGCTGATATTCCGGCCCCGGTAAGGATAGCCATGGACCTGGCCTGCAAAAGGAGTTTGATCAGCCTATCGGAAAAGCTTGGCCTATTCTGGTGAAGGACTAAGGAGTCTCGACTCACTTTGACCTCCCATCGTTGATGTGGATATTACGCAATCACCCTTTTCTAATCAATAAAAAAATCTAGAAAACACTTGACAAGCTCAATTTCACTTTCTATATTATTTAGTATATTCTGATTTTTAAGAAAATTCTAAATACTCTGAAAATTTTTAATAGGGGGATAAAAATGGTGAAGAAAGACAAAAATGGTTCTTTTTCCGGGTCAGGGGACAAAGGAATGGGGTGCTGCAAAGTTGAATCATTAATAAGCGTAGATGAGCGGGGGCAGATGGTACTACCCAAAGAAATAAGAGATAAGGCAAAAATCCGTGCTGGAGATAAGTTGGCTGTTATAAGTTGGGAAAAAGATGGGAAGGTATGCTGTATTTCTTTAATCAAGGCAGAAGATTTTGCAGAAATGGTAAAGAGTCTGCTTGGTCCTATAATGAAAGAGATAATCGCAAGATGATAGTATTAAACCCAAATAATGCGTCAATTATGTAGTTGCCTGATTTATCAGGCACAGGGCCGACACGGAGGTCGGCCCCTACAGTAGGGGCGGGGCTCTGTCCCCGCCCTCGCCCCATAAATGGGGCAACTACATAAAAATCAATATATTGCCACATTCATGCATTATTTGGGTTAAATTTGGAGGTAACCGAAAATGAAGAGAGAAAAAATAAAGAAAGTCGTAAAAGAAGCCTACGGCAAGATTGCCCAAGGGCAAGAAGGTTGTGGGTGCGCCCCTTGTGGACCTGATGCCAGAGAATTTGCTAAATCTATTGGCTATTCGGAAGAAGAACTGAAAGCCATCCCAGATGAGGCTAACTTGGCTCTCAGTTGCGGAAATCCAACAGCTTTAGCCAGCCTCAAAGAAGGTGAGGTCGTACTTGACCTTGGCTCAGGTGCTGGGTTTGATTGTTTTCTGGCTGCCATCAAGGTTGGCTCAAACGGTAAAGTGATCGGAGTTGATATGACTCCTGAAATGATTGAGAAGGCAAGGGATAATGCAAAAAAGAACGGGGTTAAAAATGTTGAGTTTAGACTTGGCGAGATTGAGAATTTACCTGTGGCAGATAACTCAGTTGATGTGGTCATAAGTAACTGTGTAATCAACCTATCTGCCGATAAGCCTAAAGTCTTTCAAGAAGTTTATAGGGTCTTAAAACCGGGTGGCAGAATAGCAATCTCTGATATTGCTCTTTTCAAAGAGCTTCCCAAGAGGATTCAGGAGAGCATTGAAGCTTATGTGGGTTGTGTTGGAGGAGCAATACTTATTGACGAGTATAGAAAGATTGTAGAGGCATCTGGATTAAGGGATGTAAAGATTACAGTCAAGGGGTCTTCCGCTTGCATAGACCCTAACACAAAAGACCCGATAGGCAGAGCTATTTTAGATAGTTTAGGAGAGGATGAATCCCTTGAAGGGTATGTGGTTAGTGTTTATGTGGAGGGATATAAATGATAAGAATTGAAGCCTGCATGGGTATTCATGGAAGAAACAAGACGCATGGCAGGGCTCGGTGTATGAATCTCCACAAGATAGAGGAACTAATCCTTTAGGAGGGTTTGAAGGAATTTCTCGGCCTCATTCCTATCCGTGGAAAAATCCCCTTCTATATAGAAGGAGTCCGCCTTATCGGAGATGTGCGTCTCTCCCACCTTTTTCCCCTTGAAGGTGAGGAAGGCCTCCTTCCCCATATTTGCCTTCCTATGTTCTTCCAACCCCTGATATGTCTCCTGGTCTAAGCGAATCTCGATGACCCATCTCCCCTCGGATTCCACAATCCTCGCCCCTTTAATCTTCTGGGCCGAAGACCTTGTTTTGGTATCTCCTTACTAGCTGATCGAAGGCCTGAACTTCCCCTCTCTGGCATCGCTTTACCAGCTCCTCATCTAAGGGAGGGGGTATTCCCGTTTGTAGAAGTCCTTCTTGCTCCACCGTTCCACCAATTTAGACACCATACGAGGAAGGGAAGTTCCAGGTAGTCTCCCTTGAGAAGTCCTATCCCTTCTGCAAGTCCAGGATCATAATGGATGTGGTGGCCTTAAACATACCTCCCCATCCCTCCGGCTACGTCGATGGAGGCCCCTGTGATATAGCTTGCCCGCTCCGAGGCCAGGAAGGCCACGATCCCTGAAACCTCCTCCGGCTCCCCGAAGCGCCTTAAGGGGACGTAGGCATCGGCCATCCTCTGGAAGAAGTCCTCCCTGGAGAGGCCTGCCCCTAGCCTTTTCCAGATATTCTCCCATTGGGGCGTGACCACAAACCCTATATTCACGCTATTTACCAGGATGTTGTCCTTGGCCAGCTCATCGGAGAGGGCCTTGGTGAAGGCCAGGGAAGCCCCCCGGTTAGTAATGGTGGCCATAAAGCCGGGCACCGCCATGCGCCCGATAACCGCGTTGATGTTTATGATTCGACCACCTCCCTGCTTTCGCATATAGGGAACCACTGCCCGGGAGCAGCGGACCATGCTGAAGAGCTTCACATCCAGATCGCCCTTTAATAGCTCATCGGTCAGGGTTTCTAAGTTCCCGGGCTGGGCCCTGCCAGCGTTATTCACCAGGATGTCAATTCTCTTAAATTTCCTCACCGTCCGCTGGACTAGTCCCTCGATGTCTTCGGGGATGGTGACATCGGCCACCACCGCCAGGACCTCCCCAGCGGTCCGGGATTGGATTTCCTTAGCGGTTTCCCGAAGTTCCCTTCCCCCCCGGGAGCAGATGGCCACTTTGGCCCCTTCCCTGGCCAGCTCCATAGCTATGGCCCTCCCCAGGCCTTTGCTTCCCCCGGTTACTATGGCCACTTTACCCTTCAAGCCCAGTTCCATCCTTGCCCCTCCCTTGTCTCAACTCCCTATCCTCGTCTTCTTTTGCCGCTTCCCCCAGGGCACGTAGGTGAGGCGGGTGGCCTCGGCCACCACCTGATTGGTTACCATGTCTAAGCCCTTCCCCTCCTCCGGGGGTCAAGGAGGTCCCGCAGGCCATCCCCGAAGAGGTTGAAGCCCATTACTGTCAGGGCAATGGCCAGGCCCGGGAAGGTGGGATACCACCATTGGTCCATGAGGTACTTCCTCCCCGTGCTGATCATGGCCCCCCATTCCGGGGTTGGGGGTTGAGCCCCCAGCCCGATAAAGCTCAGGGAGGCCGCAATGAGGATGGCCTCCCCCATCCCCATACTGGCCTGGACCAGGATAGGGGAGAGGCTGTTGGGTAGAATGTGGCGGAAAAGGGTGCGACTTAGGCCTGCGCCCAGAGAGCGGGCAGCCAGGACGTATTCTTGCTCTTTAAGGACCAGGGCCTGGCCTCGGGCCAGGCGCGCGTAGACGGGGATCTTTACCAGGGCTATGGAGAACATGGCATTGGCGAGGCTGGGCTTCAAGGCAGCGGTCAAGGCAAGGGCCAGCACCAGGGAAGGGAAGGCCAGGATCATGTCCATGGCCCGCATGAGAAAGTCGTCTGCCTTCCCCCCGAGATAACCGGCCGTGAGCCCGAGAAGGGTCCCCACCATAGCCGCCAGGGCGATGATTCCCACTCCGATCTGGAGGGAGATCCGGGTGCCATAGACGACCCGGCTGTATATGTCCCGGCCCACTTCGTCCGTCCCGAAGGGATGCTCCCTGTCAGGGGCCCGCAGGCGGTTGGGAAGGTCAACCCGCAAAGGGTCGTGGGAGGCTAAGAGAGGGGCAACCAGGGCAATCAAGACAAGACCCAGGATGATGGCCATCCCTAATAGGGTCAGGGGGTTTCTCCCCGTCCAGGTCAGAGTGGCTAGCCATTTTTTTTCAAGCTGCGAAATCCCAGTAACGTCCACTCCCTAAGCTCCATACCGGATTTTGGGGTCTAGAATAGTGTAAAGGAGGTCCACCCCCAGGTTCACAAGGACGTATAGGATGGAGATGAAAAGGGTGAAGCCCATGATGGAGGGAAAGTCGAGGAAGCCTATTGAGTCCACCACGTATCTCCCCATCCCCGGCCAGGCAAAAATGGTCTCGGTGAGGATGGCACCCCCTAAAAGCTCCCCGAAGGAGAGCCCTACCACTGTCACTGTAGGGATGAGGGCATTTCTCAGGCCGTATTTATAGACCACCACCTGCTCAGGGAGGCCGCAGGCCCTGGCGGTACGGATATAGTCTTCCCCCAGGACATCCAGCATGCTGGAACGCACGAGCCTGGTCACAATGGCCAGATGGACATAGGAGAGGCAGAAG
>JACRGL010000064.1 GCA_016212365.1 Candidatus Methylomirabilota bacterium
AATGCGTTTGATTAGTTCATGGAACTGGCTCACTGGCCGACTGGCTCACTGGCCGACTGGCTCACTGGCCGACTGGCTCACTGGCCGACTGGCTCACTGATTAACTGGCCACCCGCCATTTCGGCACGAAAATTGCTTTGTTAAGAATATATTAAGAATATATGCAGATTGGTTCTCCAATCATTGCCAATAGTATGACATGGAAGGGAGGTGAAAAGGATGTTTGATATCCTCTTCTGGATTTACATCCTGGTGGGACTCAGCCTGATCCTCTGGCCCAAAGAGGGACTTTCCCCCCTCTGCCGCGTCTTGTCCCGCCGCCAGCGGAGCCGAAACCCTCAGGAATAAGCCCATCGGAGACAAGTTCCGCGATTATAGCGTCACAGCTTGCGTGCGACGTCCGCCTGAAAGGCGGGTTGCTATGCAGGGTTGCATATTTTTCTATCTCGCCCGATAACCGAACAGGATGGCCGGTTTTACGACAGCTGGCCTATCCCCCGATTCCTCGTCACAGAGCAGATAATCTCCCCTGCCACATCCTTCCACCAGAGGAGGCCGTAGCCCCGGGCGGTGCATTCAGAGATCAAGCGCTGGAAGCTGGGCCGATCCTCCACCTCGTAACCCCCCACTTCCTTTTTGCTTTCCCTGTCTATCAGCCGAACCCTCATTTTAGCTCTTCTTGGAGGTCCTGGCATAGAAGGAGGAGAGAAGCGACTCCAGCTCCTTGCCCCCACAGTCCGGGCAAGTGACCTCGCCTGCCTCCCTCTCCCTTAGAGAGAGAGTCACTATGAACTCTTTATTGCAATTCTGGCAGCGAAACTCATATGTCGGCATGGAATTCCCTCCTTTTGAATTTATATGGCTCGATAAACGGTAACTACAGAATTTTTTTACGATGCCGGCTGCAGTTTCCGGAGTCCGCGGCGAAGCTTTTTAATCTGGGAACGGATATCCCTCAGGGCCTGCCTGTCCTTGGTGGCTATGGCCCGATCGCGTTCGGCCTTCAAGAGGCGGATCCGCTTCTTGTATTCGCCAACGCTGGGGGCCTCTACCCTCCTGGGCCTCTCCTCCTTGGGCCTGAGGCCCAGGCGGATCTCCTCGGCAATGATGGCCTCCAGAAGCTCCTCCTTCTTCATGGCATGGACGCCCTTGATCTCTGGATACTTCTCAATGGCCATCTCTCGGAGCTTGGTTACGGTAAGCTTCTCCACTTCTCCCCTCTCCATTCTCATCCTTTCCCTACCCCCTCTCCCCATCCCTCTCCCCTGAGGGGAGAGGAGAAAGGTGAGGGGCCGACTGGCTCACTGGCCCACTGGCTCACTGGCCCACTGGCTCACTGGCCCACCCTTTCCAGGATCTCCACCCGGCAGGGGGCTGCCCCCTCGAATCTCCTGGCATCCTCGGCCGAGCCCACTATAGCACCATAGTGCATAGGGATGGCCACCTTAGGCTGGATGGTCCGGCAGGCTTCGACCGCCTCTTCCGCCGTCATCACATAAGTCCCACTCACCGGCACAAGGGCCAGGTCTACTCCCTTCGCCTTTTCCATCTCCGGGATATTATCGGTGTCCCCGGCATGGTAGATCCGCTTCCCGGCCACCGTCAAGATGAAGCCCACTTTGCCATCGGCCTTAGGGTGAAAGACCATCCCGGGAGAGCGAAACTTATTGACATTATACGCCGGCACCGCCTCTACCTCCACCCCCTCCACCTCCCGCTTATCCCCCGGTCGGAACACCTCTACCCTCTTGGGCTTGAGGCCCTGCGCCTTGGCCTGGCAGGAAGATATGGTCACAACCACCGTCTCAGGCCCAACCACCTTCTTTAAGTCCTCGGGACTCAGGTGGTCGTAGTGTTCATGGGTAATGAAGGCCAGATCGGCCTTCTCAGGAGAACCCCGGAGCTGGTAAGGATCGATGTAGATAACTTTGTCCTTCTTGATCTTGAAGCCGTCATGGCCCAGCCAGTGAAGCTCTATGCCCTCGTAGTTCAACATGATACTCCCTTTCATGATATGGTTACCCTTATCAACCAATTGAAGACAGTTGGTAGTTAATGGTTGATGAACTGACCGCTGATGGCTGATGGCTGATGGCCGATGGCTCTTTTCTACTCCACCTTGATCTTCTGGGTCTTCCTCCTTCCTGCCCGCTTGGGTTCCTGGGAGAGGGCCTCCAAGCGCCTGTCAATAAGGCTCCGCACGGCCAGGAGCACTTCCCGCCTGGCTGTGTTGATATGGCCCATAAAATCGCCGGGGAGGCCCTTTTCCAACTTTTCCCTCAGAGAGGCTTGCAGATTATAGGCCCAATAGAAGGGGCATCCTGTCCACGGGCAACCCTCCTTTTCCTGCTCAGCCATTTGCCCCACCTCCTTCCCCATCCTGGAAGAACCGGATCACCAAATTTCCCTCCTCCACCCTGGCCTTTCTTACTTCCAGATTGGCCAGGGTCCGGGGGAGCACGATGTCGCGCCGGAAGTTGCCGATAGATACTACCAATTCCTCTCCCCGCTTGAGCAAGGATACCTCCTCCTTGCGCAGGAAGGGAAGACGGAGCTTCAAGACGTAGCCATCCCTGGCCTTATGGACGGTCTGGACCTGCCCTGCGAAGTAGATGCCTGCGGGGTCCCTCTCGCCAAGGAGGCTCATTGCCATCCGGGAGAGCATCTCCAGGCCCACCACCTCTCGGTCAAAGAGGGGAACCTCCCATATAGGCAGTGGGCTAAAGGCGTGCTGGATGGCCTCCCGATATTTCTTTTGGATCTGGCGCCATTCGGCGAAGTAACCGTCCCTGACCTCCTCAGGGAATACCCGGTTAGAGATAACCACGTCAGTAATGTAACCATATAGATTCAGATAGGTGAGGGCCCGCTGCGCCTCTTTGATTACCATCTTCTCGGGATTGAGGACCAGGCGGATGGAGGAGCGGGTTGGATCGGTCAGGACCTGCTTCATCCCGTCCACCCGGTAGAAGAGCACCTCTAGGGTAGCATAGACGTTGTCCTTGGGCAAGGGGAAGGGCATGAAAGGCTGAACCACTGGCCCAAAGGTAGTGACGATACGCCTCTCCCATGGAAAGAGCTTCTCCATATACCATCTCGCCACATCCGGGAAACTCAGGAGGCGCATGGTCTCACCGGTGGGGGCACAGTCAACAATGAGGCAGTCAAACCTCCCCTCCCCACCCTGCTTCCTTATCTGGAGGAGGCTGCATAGCTCCTCCATACCGGGAAAGACGGCCATCTCTTCGGCGATCACCTGATCCACACCCCTGGTGGCAAAAAGAGCCGCCAGGTACTCCTGGACCTCGCCCCAGTTGGCCCGGATCTCCTCGAGGACATTGATCTCCTGGCCCCATAGGTTCTCCGCCACCGCCGTGGGCTCTGGGCCTAGCTCCTTCTCAAAGGCGTCGGCCAGGCTGTGGGCAGGATCAGTGCTGATCACCAGAGTCCGATAGCCCAGCTCGGCACACCTCAAGGCCGTGGCCGCCGAGACCGTAGTCTTTCCCACCCCGCCTTTCCCGGTATAAAGGATGATCCTCATTTACCTATCTCAATGGTCCCACCAATACCCACTCCGATAGTCCACCCAGGCTCATACCCTGACCTCCTTGGCCAGAGATGGAGGAATTGATCCACCACTAAGGGATAGGCATATTCCCTTTCCCCCAGGGGAAGGACCTTCCTGCCCCTGACTGTAGCCACTACCGTTATTCTCCGGCCCTTCTGGTAAACGGCCCCATCCAAAAAGCCAGAGTGGAGGATGAGGAACCTCCCTTTCGATTCATCGGTGATCCTGGGGCTATCATCATAGGCCAGGGGGCGCTGGAGGACCTCGATCTGGGTTTCCTCCCTCAGATTTTTGGTCTCGATGATTTCCCCGCCCAACAGGACCACCTTCCCCTTATGGGCCTCGGGGTCCCGGAAGAGCTCTTCGAAGGAGAGGCTTCCATCCACCTCCTTCCGCATGGCCTGGGGAACCACAGGCCCACAGGCAGTAAGGAGGAGGACCATAAAAAGGATTATTAAGGTCCCTTTCTTGAGCATCTACCCGGGCTAGTCCACCACCACGTTAGTGGTGGTCCTAAAAACCCCTGAGAGTGCATGGACCCGGGAGATTATGAAATCCCCGAGGACGTTGATGTCCGAGGCCTCCACGAAGGCAATAACGTCATAAGCCCCGGTCACCGCATGGGCCTGCTTTACCCCAGGGATCTTGCCTATCTCCCTGGCCACATCCCTGGCCTTCCCAAGGGAGCATTCAATGAAGATATACGCAGAAATAGCCATCTAAGGCCTCCTTACTATTTTAGGGCAGAAAGGGTATTTTCCAGAGGCCTCGCGTCCAGGCCTTGAGCCCTCACACCTCCATAGAGAACATAGTGTGGCTAGAAATCACTCCCGGGATAGGCCGGATCTTGTCATAGACGATAGCGAGTATGGCCTCCGCCGTCTCCGCCTTCACCGTGGCCACCACATCGTATAGGCCACTTACCAACGAAACCCCTTCTGTGCCCTTGACCTTCTTTACTTTGTTGGCGACCTCCCGGTCTTTTCCCGGCTCAGCCTGAATCAGGACAATAGCTGTAGGCATTTTGTTACCTCCTTTCTAGTTCATTTTACAACCGCACCACTTCCACCCCTACTACCTCATCCCCTGCCAGCTCGAAGACAACGCCCTCGCACTCCTTAAGTTCGCCCCCGATAACCGATAGGTCAAAATTTCCCAGGGCCAGGAGGGCAGCGGGCTCTATACACCCCCCGTGAGAGACCACCAGGGCCCTTCCCCCCTCAGGCAGGTCCCGGGCTAACCTCTTCACGGCCTGAAGGACCCTATCTCCAGCCTCCTGCAAAACCTCTTTGGCCTCGGGATGCTCCAGGAGGGCCCGAAGGAGGCCCCAGCCCTTCTCCGCCAGAGTCCTCTCCACATCGGGCATGTAGGGCCTGAGCCTCTTGCCCGGTAGTGAGTCGAAACCCTCGTCCACCGCGTATTCCTTAAAGCCCATGGCCTCCAAAGTCTGGCGGCATCGTAGTGCCGGCCCCGAATAGCAAGCAGCGTACTTTTTGGCCAGGCCCCCTGCCGCCTTATGGGCAAGGGCGATCCCCTCCGGAGAAAGACTGCCTTTCTCATCTCGGAGGCTATGCCTCCTCACTTCCACGAACTTCATTTATCAATTATAGTAAAACCCACTAGGGCATGAGGATAGCCTCGCAACAGGTCCAGGTCCCGGAGGATGAGGGCACTCTTGGTGAGGATATTCATCACATCGAGGAACTGACCCCAAGGCTCCTGATGGCCAGAGAAGCGCCGCATGAAGCGAGCGTAGCAATAAACACACCCATGGAGGCAGCCCGTATAAGGGTTCAGGGTGTAGTCTGCCAGAGCAGATGCGCTGAGAACGGAGAGACAAGGTTTTTCTCGAATGTTAGCCATAGGCTCTACAAATATGTTTCTGCCCCCTCTCCCCATCCCTCTCCCCACAGGGGAGAGGAGACAAGGTGAGGGGAGATTTTCTAATAGTGAACTAGGCCAACTACAGCCTGATAAATCAGGCAACTACCAATGCTTAGATGGGTACTCAATTCGTCTCTGCCTCTACCCTGGGATTACCTTGTAAACAGCGTCCTTCTCCCGGACCCGCTCCCTCACTTTAATTCCTACGAGTTGCCCGGGCTCCGCTATCTCGATGGTTTGGTGCTCAAGCTCCATAGATTCCACCCTCTGCTCAAAGTCAGTGGTGTGACCCCTGATGTGGATGGTATCCCCGAGGCTCAGGGTCCCCCCTTCTATCTGAATGCCCGCCACCCCGATCTTGGCGAAGTACTCTACTACCCTCCCCACCTTCACCTCTTCCATGGCCTACCTCCTCCTTTAGATCCCTAAATGACCCTCTCTGCCCGCAAACGGGCAATCTCGCCCTCGTCGTAGCCAAGCCCTTGGAGGATCTCTTTGGTATGCTCCCCGAGGAGCGGGGGTGGACTAGAAGGATACTGAGCCAGGATACCACTCCATCCAGCATGGAGATATCCAGGAACTGGGCCCGGCCCATCCTCTCCCGGCTGAGGAGGGCCACCAGGATGGCAATGACAGCGAACATGCCCCCAGAAAGGTCGGCAATCTGGACTCCGGGCGGGACCGGGGGACCATCCCCCCTTCCCGTGATCCCCAGGACTCCGGCATAGCCGATATAGTTGATATCTAAGGGAAGAGACACGTCCTCGGTCCTCAGTCTACCTACAGTCTTCGGTCTCGGGTCTTGAGTCTGGTAAGGGCCTCCTGGCAATAGCCCATGGAAAGCCATGGGCAACCTCGACAGAGCTGCTCTAGATCAGCGGGATCAAGGCTGCCCCTGACCTTCTCCATTATGACTACCCAGGGGAGTCGGGCCCCTGGAGTCAGGCCCAGCATTCTCAAAGTCGCTCCGTCCCGGACCCGGATCATCTCCTCCGAGCCAGGCCCCTCCTTCTGGCATCGGGAATTGTTTAAATGGGGGCAGGCATGGCAGACGTCGTCAGGACCCTCCACCAGTTCAACCCTAGCACCCTCATTCCTTTCCAGCTTCTCCTTCAAGGCTGACAAATTAGCCACAAACTGGGCCGAGTAGCCCAGGCCGCGAAAGCCAGGGAGGCAGAGGATATGATGGCCACGCAGGGAAATCATTTTACTAGAATAATGTTACCACCATAAGGCTGAATCCTGCAAGGATTTTTCTATCAGAAGGACGATTGGCCTTGACAGGGCCTAGATTCTGGGCTATAAATCGGCAGGAGCAGAAATGGGAAATAGAAGAGGGTTGAGTATCCTTTTACTGGTATTGGCCCTGGCGCTCTTTCTCCTGCTGGGGCAGGCGGTCCCCCTTTATACCGATTGGCTCTGGTATAAGGAGGTGGCCCTCGAATCGGTCTTCATCACCATCCTTATGGCCAAGCTCGCCTTAGGGGCCATCCTGGGGGCCGCTTTCTTTATAATCCTTTACCTCAACCTCTACCTTGCCCGCCGATCTCCGGGCCGGGATGTGTTGATCGAGATGGAGGACGCCTTTGGACTCCCCAGCCCCCACATCATCGAGCCCTACCTCCAGCGCTTCCTCCTGCCTGGGGTCCTTTTTCTGAGCTTCCTCTCCGCTTTCCAGGCCAGCGGGAAGTGGGAGATTTTCCTCCGCTATATCCAGGCCACTCCATTCAATATCTCCGATCCCCTCTTTGGGAAGGATGTTGGATTTTACGTCTTCCAGCTCCCCGTCCTGAGTTACCTTTATGGATGGGCCATGGCAACCCTGGGTCTTGCCGCACTCCTCACGGCAGGGGCCTATCTCCTCTATCGGGGTGTCCAGCTCACGGGGCGCGGCCTCCAACTCACATTCAGGGCCCGGGCCCACCTCCTCATCCTGGGAGCCCTTCTCCTCTTCCTCAAGGCATACGGCTACCGCCTGGACATATATGAGCTCCTCTACTCCCCCCGGGGCGTAGTCTATGGGGCGAGTTACACCGATGTGCACGCCGTGCTCCCTGCCCTGAAGGTCCTGGTTGTCCTCTCCCTACTCCTCGCCCTTCTCTGCCTGGCCCACATCTACCGCCGAGGCTGGAAGCCCTTGATCCTGGGCCTTGGCCTGCTTTTCGTCGTGAACCTGGTGGGCGGGATGGTCTATCCCTCTATCCTCCAGCGCTTCCGGGTGGTCCCTAACGAGATCATCGCCGAGACGCCTTACATCGAGCAGAACATAAAATACACCCGCCTGGCCTATGGCCTGGACAAGATAGAGGAGCAGGAGTTTCCTGCCGATGAGAACCTCCGGTTCGAGGACCTTCGGAAGAACGACCTTACCATCAAGAACATCCGCCTTTGGGACCACCGGCCCCTCCTGGTCACATATGCTCAGCTCCAGGAAATCCGGACCTACTACAGGTTCGTGGGCGTGGACATTGATCGATACCAGATCAACGGGGAATACCGGCAGGTCATGCTCTCCCCCAGGGAACTCTCCTACAAGCACCTGCCGAGCCGTATCTGGATCAACGAGCACCTCACCTACACCCACGGTTATGGCGTTGTAGTGGGGCCGGTGAACCGGGTCACCAGGGAGGGCCTGCCCGAGTTCTTCGTTAAAGACATCCCCCCTGTCTCAACTGCCAACATCGTGGTCAAGCGCCCGGAGATTTATTATGGAGAACTCGCCAACGACTATGTCTTCGTGAAGACCCGTGCCCAGGAGCTCGATTATCCCGCCGGGGATAAAAATGTTTACACCACCTATACGGGGAAGGGTGGTGTCCCCATCAACTCCCTTTTCCGGAAGCTGCTTTTCTCGACCCGCTTCGGCACTCTAAAGATCGCCCTGTCAAATGATATAACGGCCGAGAGCCGGATCATGTATTACCGGCAGATCGAAGAGAGGGTGAATAAGGCAGCCCCCTTCCTGAAGTACGACAGGGACCCTTACATGGTCGTCTCGGGGGACGGGAGGCTATTCTGGATTATCGACGGATACACCACTTCCGACCGCTATCCCTATTCCGAGTCGACCAAGGGAGTCGGCAACTACATCAGGAACTCGGTGAAGGCAGTGGTGGACGTCTACAATGGGGACCTTTCCTTCTACCTAAGCGATCCAGGGGATCCCATTATCCAGACCTATACTAAGGCCTTCCCTGGCGTCTTCAAGCCGCTAGAACTGATGCCCGCCGATCTCCGGGCCCATATCCGCTACCCCGAGGGGATGTTTACTGTCCAGGCCAAGCTCTACAGCACCTACCATATGCAGAACCCCCAGGTCTTTTACAACAAGGAGGACCTCTGGAGCCTCCCCAAGAAGGCAGCGGATGGCCGGGAGACGGACACAGAGCCCTACTACACTATAATGCGGCTGCCCGGGGAGAAGAGGGAGGAGTTCATTCTCCTTCTGCCCTTCACCCCTGCGAGACGGGATAACATGATCGCCTGGCTGGCCGCCCGGAGCGATCCCCCCAACTACGGGAAGCTTATCGCCTACACTTTCCCCAAGGCGAAGCTGGTATATGGACCTCGGCAGATCGAGGCCAGGATAGACCAGGATGCTACCATCTCTCAGCAGCTCACCCTTTGGAGCCAGCGCGGCTCCCAGGTAATCCGGGGGAGCCTCCTGGCCATCCCCATCGAGCGCTCCCTTATATACGTGGAGCCCCTCTATCTCGCTGCTGAGAAGGGCTCGCTCCCAGAGCTCAAGCGGGTCATCATAGCCTTCGGGAACCGGATCGCCATGGAGGAGGGCCTGGAGCTAGCCCTGGGCCAGGTCTTTGGAGGAAGGATAGTGAGAGAAACAGCCGAAGTGGCGCGGCCCCGGGAGGTAGAGATACCTTTGAAAAGGCTGATCGAGACCGCCTGGGAGCACTACGGGAGAGCGCAGGAGAGGCTCCGGCAGGGAAACTTCGCGGCTTATGGTGAGGAGCTTAAAAAATTAGAGGAGGTCCTAAAGGCGCTGAAGGAAAAGGGCGGCCGGCCTAGAATAGCCATTAGCTATTAGCTATTAGCCTTTTAGTTCTTGCC
The DNA here is from genome assembly GCA_016212365.1 of Candidatus Methylomirabilota bacterium. Lineage (GTDB taxonomy): Bacteria > Methylomirabilota > Methylomirabilia > Methylomirabilales > JACRGL01 > JACRGL01. The sequence continues at coordinate 9,521 of JACRGL010000064.1, forward strand.
GGGGGGGAGGGATGGGATAAAGCCTGTCAAAGTCTGGATGCTTGCCAAAGCCCAGGGCCTCCCTTTGGATTATCAGGTAGTGGCGATAGCGAAGGGCCTGTTCTCGGAGGGTATTAAACTTTTTGATCTCATCCTTGACCCGCTCCCTTAGGGCGTGTTTCTGGACATCCAAGTCGGGGGAGGAACGAAAAGGAACTGCCATTTTACGTAGCTCTTCCTCCAAGAGATCTATAGTGGCCTCCAGCTCTTTTAAGGCCTTCAAGGAACTATCCAGGTGCTCCTCGGTCCGGCCGAGGGCCTCGGCCTTCTCCTTCAAGATCTCCGCCTCTAGCTTCTCATAACCCTCTTTCCCCATGGCGATGAAATCTTAGCCTAACCCCTTTTCGTTGTCAATTGGCCCATTATTCCAGCTAAGGGGCCCTATTGTTCCAAAAATGGTGCTTGACAATTAATCGAAGCCATATTAGTAGGGAAAGAATAAAAGTTCCTCTACCATTGGGGCCTTTTTGTAGCCAGGCTAAACCTATAAGGATTGAGGGAGTCAATGGCAGGCCGGCCTTTGAGGATTTTTGACCTGCCAAGGAGGGGAAAGATTCTCTCCCCTGCAGATCTTCCTTGCCTTCAGGGTATTATGACCCTCAATGTCACTAAAGGTTGCGCCCACCGCTGTGCCTATTGCTATGCCCGGGGATACCGGGATGCCCCGCCGGATGGGGAGGTATACGTCTATTCCAACCTGCCGGAGAGGCTTGAGGAGGAGCTGGATAACCCCAGGAGGAGGAAAGCCCTTCCCGAATGGGTGAGCCTCTCCACCTCATGTGACCCCTTCCAGCCCATGGATGAGGTGTTGAAAGTCACATGGGCGACCATCAAGGCCCTGCTGGAACGGGGAATTAGGGTCTCCTTCCTGACCAAAGGGTATATCCCTGGTGAATTTATTGGCCTCTTTCAAGCCCATCCAGGGCTCATCTTTGCCCGCGTAGGCCTCCTATCCCTGAGGGGGGACTACCACCGGCAGTTTGAGCCAGGGGCTGCCAGGCCGGAGGTCCGACTGGACAACATAAAGAGGCTAAAGCAAGCAGGAGTCCCGGTAGAAGTCCGCCACGACCCAGTGATCCTTGAGGTCACCGACCTTCCGCAAGACCTGGACCCCCTCTTTTGCCAACTTAAGGAGTGCGGTATTGCGACAGTGAACATCGCCTTTTTGCATATCCGGCCCGGTATAGAGCCCGTGCTCAAAAGGGACCTCCCCCTGCCCCTGGCCCTGAGAATCCTCAGGCTATATCGGGGCCAGCCTTTCCAGCGGGTAGCCGCCTCTTGTGTGACCCGCCTCCTACCCCGGCACCTCCGCATCCTAACTTATTCCCAAATCCAGGGCATCGCTAGCCGCTACGGTATCAAGACTCTGCTCTGTGCATGCAAGAACCCCGACCTCCAGGCTGACATATGCCATATTGTAGGTAACTCCCCCTTCCGTCCCCAAAGAAAGGAGGCCCAGTTAAGGCTCTTCGCTATATAGGGATAAACGCGGATATTTAAGGATGAACGCGGATATTCCTGTTCGGTTATTAACATACCTGAAATTTTTTAGACTATGATATCTGAAACAATTAAAAAGGCAGCGGAGAAGATGCGGGAGCCAATGGTGGCCTTCGCCCGGCGCCTCATCCAGACCCCACGCCCCAGCGGGGATGAAGGGGAAGTGGCCAAGGTGGTGTCGAGGGAGATGGAAAGGCTGGGTTATGACCGGGTCTTCCACGACGAGGCGGGAAACGTGGTGGGCCTCATAAGGGGTAGATGCGCCGGGGGCTCTGTGATGTTCAACACTCACCTGGATCACGTTGACCCAGGCCGCCGTGAGCTATGGAAGTACGATCCCTATGGGGCTGCGATTGCTGATGGGTATATCCATGGCAGGGGGGCCAGCGACGTCAAAGGGGCCATTGCATCCCAGGTCTATGGGGTCGCCCTGGTAAAGGCCTTGGGCCTTCCCATCCTGGGGAACGTCCTGGTAACGGCGGTGGTCCAGGAGGAGATGGCCGAGGGGATAGGCATAAAATACCTCTGTGATGTAACCCTTCCAAAGCGGAGGCTTTCCTTTGACCTA
>JACRGL010000065.1 GCA_016212365.1 Candidatus Methylomirabilota bacterium
AATTGTTCTTCTCGCCGAAGATGAGGAGTGCTTGCGAAAGGCGGGACGTAATCTGCGAACTCTCTACATACAAGAAGGATTTAAGGTTGTTCATCTCCCTATTCCTGATTTTGGTGTTCCTTCAAAAGAAGATCTTGAACATGTCGTCAAGATAACAGTCGAGCACGCAAGAGCAGGACGCAATATTGCGATTCACTGTTCTGCTGGGATTGGGCGGACCGGACTGTTTGCTGCTTATCTTGCGAAGCAAGTTCTCGGTTTGTCAGGCGAGGAAGCTATCAATTGGATTAGACAATATATTCCTAGAGCTGTGGAGACCTGTGAGCAGAGACAACTGGTCATTGGCGACGACAGATAACAGCGGAGCCTGTCGAAAAACCCCATGAAATCCCCTGAATATCGATTGTCTCTTCTTCCTTAAGATGTTAAAATGTCGGCGGAGAGAAAGAAAGCTTTTGGGGAAGGAGGAATGCAGATAAATGATGAATGGCTTTTCCTACGAAGGCTCCCTTTGCCGCCCCCCTACTGAGGCCCATTCCCTGGTCCTCCAGGTGACGGTGGGCTGTCCTTATAACCGCTGTGCCTTCTGCGCCGATTATAAAGGGGAACTCTACAAGGTGAAGCCCTGGGATGTAATTGCCTCCGATATTAGGAAGGCCCGGGAATCTTTAGGGGACGGGGTGAAGCGGGTCTTTCTGGCGAGCGGCAATTCTATCGCTGCACCGGCCGACCTTCTCCTCCAAACCTTAGGGCACCTCTACCAGGCCTTCCCCTACTTAGAGCAAGTAAGCATCTACGGAGGGGCCAAATTCCTTAAGAAGAAGGACGACTCCACCCTCTTGGCCCTCCAAGGGGCAGGGCTCAATAAAATCTATATGGGGGTGGAGTCGGGGAATGACCAGGTGCTCCAAGAGATGAAAAAGGGGGTGACCGCCGCCGAGACCCTGGCCCAGGCCCGGAGGGTAAAAGGGGTGGGAATGGCCCTTTCCTCTACCATTATATTTGGCTTAGGGGGAAAGGCGCGTTCCCGGCAGCACGCCACTGCCACTGCTCAACTCCTCTCGGCTATGCAACCCGATGAGCTCCGGCTCCACACTTTAATGATGCACCCCAAGGCTCCCCTTTACGAAAGGATTGAGCGGGGCGACTTCCAGCTCCTGTATCGGGGCGACGTTCTCCGGGAGATGTACGAGTTCTTCTCCCAGCTCCAGGCCTCGTGCCATGTGATCAGCCACCGATCAAATTATCTCTTGCTCGCTGGCTATCTACCCAAAGATAGGCAGGACTTCCTGGAGACCATCAAACAGGCCCTCACCCGGGAGGGGGAGGAGGCCCTGGAGCGGGAAGGACTCCTGCAAGAGGAGCTTTCCAGGGTGCTTTAGTTCTTAAGGCCCTGGAATCTCTAATCCTGGCTAAGAGGTGTAAGCGATGTATCCATCGAGAAAAGTCAAACTGGGAGTCCTGGTTTCCGGGCGCGGCTCCAATTTGCAGGCCATTATTGATGCTAGCGAGGCTGGCAGGATCGATGCTGAGGTAGTTATCGTAATAAGTGACGTAGCTGACGCCTATGCCCTGGAGCGGGCCAGGAAGCATAAAATAGACACAGCTTTTGTAGATCCAGAGCTATATACAATGCAGAAGGACTTTGAGAAGGCAGTGATAGATATTTTAGAGAAGTACGAGGTGGACTTGGTTTGCATGGCTGGTTTCATGCGTATCCTGAGCCCTTATTTCATTAACACTTACCGGAATAGAATAATGAATATCCATCCAGCCCTACTCCCCTCCTTTCCAGGGCTCCATGCCCAGAAAAGGGCCCTTAATCACGGCGTCAAGTTCTCGGGCTGCTCCGTTCATTTCGCCGATGAAGGCACAGACACCGGGCCCATCATCATCCAGGTCGTGGTCCCCGTTTTTGATGATGACACCGAGGAAACCCTGGCTGCCCGAATTCTGAATTACGAACATCAGATATATCCCAGGGCTATCCAGCTCTTCGCCGAGGGACGCCTCGAAGTGCGCGGCCGCCGCGTCTTCTGCAAGAAGAGCGAGAAAGAGAGGAGGGACGAGAAGGAAGGGTGGGTATACATCAATCCATAGGAGTTGTTGGGCAAGGTCCATTCAAAACTTATTAAAACAGGGGGGAACAGTGAAGCTTGCTCGGGTAGCGATTTTACTGTTTGTAGGTTCCTTATTAGGTCTTACCAATCCTTCTTTTAGCCCCTCCCAGCCCGGCCCCAGGATTAATTTTCAAATAGACTCCTACGACTTCGGGAAGGTCCCGGTGGAGACCATTGTGTCCCCTGAATTCCCTTTCACCAACACAGGGGATACCCCCTTAATAATTCAGAGTGCCAGGGTAGAGGCTCTGGAGGGTTGCTGACCGCCCCGGGCGGTCGTAGGTGCTACGACATTGCTACCGGGCCAATCCAGTGTCATAAAGCTAAGGTTCACCATGCATGAGGGGATGGGGGGGAAACACGTTTTTCTGATCCGGGTGCGCAGTAACGATCCCGTGGAGCCCCAGAAGGGGCTTTTGATTAAGGTGGATTTTGAGGAAGGCCGAAAATGACCAAGATCGAGCGGGCCCTTATTAGCGTCTATAACAAAGAGGGAATAGTGGATTTTGTCCAGGGCCTGAGGGAACTGGGTGTCCGCATTATCTCCACAGGGGGAACCACTAAATCCCTCCGCCAGGCGGGGATCGAGGTTACTGAGGTCTCGGAGCTCACCGGCTTTCCGGAGATGCTGGATGGGCGGGTGAAGACCCTCCATCCCGTTATCCACGGGGCCATCCTGGCCAGGCGGGACGATCCCTCTCACCATAGGCAACTGAGAGAAATGGAAATCCTCCCCATAGACCTGGTCGTGATTAACCTCTATCCCTTCAGGGAAACTATCACCAAGGAAGGAACAACCCTAGAAGAAGCCCTGGAGAACATCGACATAGGTGGCCCCGCCATGATCCGCTCGGCGGCCAAGAACTTCCAGGGGGTGGCGGTTGTGGTGGACCCCGCGGACTATAGCGGGATCCTAGGCGAGCTCCGCCAAAACCAGGGGGCCATCTCTCCCGAAACCCGCTTTCGACTGGCCCAGAAGGCCTTCACCCTCACGGCCCGGTATGATGGCTTGATAGTCAATTATCTCGAGCAGGTCAAACCTGCTCGAGGGCCATCAGCCATTAGCCATCAGCCATCGGCCCTATTCCCTGGAATCCTTTCCCTCCGATTCGAAAAGGTTCAAGAGCTTCGCTATGGGGAAAATCCCCACCAGAGGGCAGCCTTTTATAGAGACCTGAGACAAGAGGAACCCTCCCTGGCCTCTGCCCGCCAGCTCCAGGGAAAGGAGCTCTCCTTCAATAACATTCTCGATTTGGACGCTGGCCTGGCCCTGGCCAGGGAATTCCCGGAACCAGTAGCCGTCATTATCAAGCATAACAATCCCTGCGGGGTGGCCGTTGGTGAAAACCAGGCTGAGACCTACCGTCGGGCCCGGGATACTGACCTCGTATCCGCCTATGGCGGCATCCTGGGCTTTAACCGCCCCTTAGAGGCCGAGACGGCCAAAGAAATCGCAGGGACCTTTGTAGAGGCCATTATCGCTCCGGGGTACACTGAAGAGGCCCTTGCCACCCTGAAGGACAAAAAGAACCTCCGCCTCCTTGAAGTCCCCTCCTGGGGACAAGGGGTTTCGTCTCCGGTCTCCGGTCTCGGGTCTCCGGTCTCGGATGAGGGTTGGGATATGCGGAAAGTGGCGGGCGGGCTTTTGGTTCAGGAAAGAGACCTGATTGACCTCAAGCCCGAGGACCTACAGGTAGTCACAAAAAGGGGGCCTGCCGATGCCGAGATGCTGGCCCTCCGCTTCGCCTGGCGGGTGGTGAAGCATGTCAAGTCCAATGCCATAGTTCTGTCTACTGAGACTGAAACAGTTGGCATAGGGGCAGGCCAGATGAGCCGGGTGGACTCTGTGAAAATAGCCATCATGAAGGCTAAGGGGCCCACTAAAGGGACAGTTCTGGCCTCTGATGCCTTCCTCCCCTTCCGGGACTGCGTTGAGGTGGCTGCCACCGCTGGGGTTACTGCCCTTATCCAGCCAGGTGGCTCCATGCGAGACCAAGAAGTGATTACCGCCTGTGATGAATACAACATTGCTATGCTCTTTACCGGCGTGAGGCACTTCCGCCATTGAGGGGAGGAATGGCCAAAAAGCCTTTGGTGGGAATTGTCATGGGGAGCGATTCGGACCTGGCTGAAATGAAGGGGGCGGCCGAGGTCCTGGAGGAGTTTGCTGTGCCTTACGAGGTGGGGATCCTCTCGGCCCACCGCTCCCCGAAAAAGGCCGCGGAATACGCCGAAAAGGCGGCAGGACGCGGGCTCAGGGTCATCATCGCCGGAGCCGGAGGTGCGGCTCACCTAGCAGGGGCCCTGGCCTCCAGAACCATAATTCCTGTAATCGGAGTCCCCCTTGAATCTTCGTCCGCCTTAGGCGGACTCGACGCGCTACTTTCCATAGTCCAGATGCCCTTGGGCGTCCCCGTGGCCACCATGGCCATTGGCAAGGCGGGGGCTAGAAATGCGGCCCTTCTGGCCCTGGAAATCCTTGCCCTCTCCGACGAGAAGCTCCGATCGCGCCTGGCCGAATATCGAGCCCGGCTGGCCGCGGCCGTGGAGGAGAAGGACAGGGCCCTAAGACTGTCCAAGGTCCAAAGTCCAAAGTCCAAAGTTAGCAAGCGGAGAATTCACCGCCCTTGACATCTGCTACCGGATTTTGAACTATGAACATTGGATTATGGACTTCGGACATCGGACTTCATGGACATTGGACTTCGGACATCGGACCATGGACCTCTGGAAGAAGGTTCTTTCTGGTTTGAAGACCTATCGTGTTTTGTTTCTTAGCCTAGTTGGGGCCACGACCCTCTTTCACCTCTGGTATATTAGCGCCGGCTTCCTGGACCTTGCCCCTGACGAGGCCCACTACTGGGAGTGGTCCAGGCATCTGGACTGGAGCTATTATAGTAAGGGTCCGGTAGTGGCTTACCTCATTGCCCTCTCCACCCGGCTGGGAGGAGACACTGAGTTCTTTGTGCGGCTTCCAGCGGTTATCATCTCGGCCGCCGTAGCCATCATCGCCTTTCTCCTGGCAAAAGAGATGTTTAACAGCGAAATGATAGGCTTCTATGCCACCTTACTTCTGAGCCTGATGCCCCTATACGCTGCCGGGGCCATCTTTATGACCATCGATCCCCCTTTCATCCTCTTCTGGGCTCTGGCTATCTTTTTCCTTTATAAGGCCCTTAGCACTGAAAATGGCCTGTGGTGGTATCCGGCAGGGGCTACCCTGGGCCTGGGCCTCCTAACCAAGTATACGATGGTCCTGCTCCTGCCCTGTCTCTTTCTCTACCTGGTGCTCTCTCCCAGGGGCCGGCCCTGGCTCCGCCAGAAGGAACCCTATTTGGCCCTTCTACTATCAGGCCTCCTCTTTAGCCCCGTGATCCTCTGGAATGCGGCCCACGGCTGGGTCTCCCTCCGCCACGTCTTGGGCCAGGCAGGGGCAGGGAAAGGTCTACAGCTCTCTTTCGCAACCTTCTTCCAGTTCTTGGGCTCCCAGGCAGGGGTGGTGACACCCCTCTTTTTTTTGGCCATGGTCCTGGGAATGGTCCGCTCTGGTCGCCTGGGGATCCGAGAAGCCCGGGAAGAACACTTATTCCTCTTTTGCACCTCTGCCCCGGTCCTGGCCTTTTTCCTCCTTTTCAGCCTCCACACTAAGGTCCAGGCCAACTGGGCAGCCCCGGCCTACTTCACCGCTGCCCTGGCAGTAGTGGCCTGGGGGAAGGATAGTATTGGGCAAGGCCCGCCCGCAAGAAAAAGGTGGACTCTGAGGGGCCTGGTGGCAGTGGCATTCCTCCTGGCCTTCCTGGTTAATGTCATCGGCCACTTCCCGGCCCTGCTCGGAAAGGTAGGAATAGACCTCGACCCAAAAATGGACCCTACCCACCGGCTCCAGGGATGGCGGGAGCTGGGGGCAGAGGTTAGCGCGGTCTTAAAGGAGATGAAGACCAAGAATCACACCTTCATCTTGAGCGACGCTTACCAGATCTCGAGCGAGCTTGCTTTTTATGTGGATGGCCATCCCCGCACCTATAACGCCAATTTAGGCCGGAGGATGAATCAATATGACCTATGGGAGGGCTTTTACTCCTTTAAGGGAAGCGACGCTATCTATGTAACCTGGGGGGATGGAGAGCTCCACCCGGAGGTAAAAAGGGCCTTCGCCTCTATCCAGAGGGGAGGCGTCCTCCGCATCCTCCACCGAGGAAAGGTAGCCCAGACCTTCTCCATTTACCGGGGTTACAATTTTAAGGGCATGGATGCCAAGGGATTTCAGAAATTTTGAAGTTCGGCGATACCGCGATAGGGGGAACCAATTATGAGTAATGGTCCTCAAGAGAAACCGGTGCAATCTGCACAAATCCAGATAGAGCTTGACGAGCTGGTGGCCCAGGGAATCTACGCCAATCTAGCCATCATTACTCATAGCGAGGCGGAGTTCGTCCTCGACTTCATCTATGTCCAGCCCCAGCAGCCCAAGGCCAGGCTGAGGGCCAGGGTGATCACAAGCCCCAGTCACACCAAACGACTCCTGGTGGCCCTTCAAGAGAACATAAAAAACTATGAACAGAGGTTCGGACCCATTGAGGTTGCTAAAGAGCCGGTGGCCCAGATAGGGGGCTATTTATAGAAAGGCGAAGGAAGTGACCCAGGAAGTATCCATTGACCTTTCCCTGGTCATCCCCGTTTATAATGAGGAAGAAAACATCCCCTATCTTTACCCCTCGGTAAAGCAGGCCCTGGATAAACCAGGCCTTTCTTATGAGGTAATCGTGGTGGATGACGGCTCAAGTGACGGCACGCTTGCTCAACTGGAGAAGGTGCATAGGGAGGATCCCCGCTGGGTGGTCCTCTCCTTAAGGCGAAACTTCGGCCAGACAGCGGCCCTATCCGCGGGTTTCGATCATGCCCGCGGGGAGATCATCATCACCCTGGATGGCGATCTTCAGAACGACCCCGAAGACATCCCCAAGCTCCTTGAGCTTATTAAGGATTACGACGTGGTAAGCGGCTGGCGGGCTAAACGCCAGGACCCCTTCCTCTCGCGCCGCCTTCCCTCCATGATTGCCAACTGGATGATCTCGACCGTCACAGGGGTCAAGCTCCATGACTATGGCTGCACCTTAAAGGCATATCGCCGGGAGGTAGTGAAGAACCTCCGGCTCTATGGGGAGATGCACCGCTTCATCCCCGCCATCGCTAGCTGGATGGGGGTCTCCGTCGCCGAGGTAAAAACCAGCCACCGTCCCCGGAGGTTCGGCAGATCGAAGTACGGGGTCTCCCGCACCCTCCGAGTCATCCTGGACCTGATCACCGTGAAGTTTTTGCTCTCATTCTCCACAAAACCCATCCAGGCTTTCGGTCTGTTAGGTCTCATCTCAGGCGGCCTCGGCGTCTTGATCTCCCTATACCTCACCATTTTAAAGCTCTTTTATGGCCAAAGTATCGGGGGAAGGCCTCTGCTCTTGATGGGCGTTCTCTTAATCTTATTGGGAGTTCAACTAGTGGTGATGGGGCTTTTAGGGGAGATGCTAGTTCGAGTCTACCACGAAGCCCAGTCTAAGCCTATTTACATGGTAAAAAAGGTCCTACGCCACGGGGAAGGCAGCCCTGAGAGATGAGTCCGGAGGAAGCCCAGAAGAGGGCCGGTGGGGGATTCTTCCTCCTCAAGGCCTTAATTAGCCTGTCTTTATTAAGCCTCCTTTTATGGCGGACAGATCTGGAGGGTTTCCTCAAAACCCTGAGGTCGACTAAAATCTCCCTCTTTCTGGCCTGCCTCCTCCTTTACATGCTGGCCCAGGTGCTCTCGAGCTACCGTTGGCAGCGCCTATTGGAGGCGGAGGAGATCCATATCCCCCTTCCCCATCTGGTCCTTCTTTACTTTGAAGGGATGTTCTTCAACCTGTTTCTCCCTACCCTCGTTGGTGGTGACGTGGTCCGGGGTTATAGTCTCTATAAATATTCCCGCCGGGGCGGGGAGTCCTTCGCTTCAATTTTAGTAGAGCGCCTTTCCGGGCTGGCAGCCCTAATGGCCATTGCCCTCTTGGCCTTGGCCCTCGGCTACCCCTATCTCCAGGAGCCCCTGGTGGCTTATTTGATCCTGGCTGTTGCAGCGGGTCTGGCTTTGGGGATCCTTGGACTCGCCAATCGTCGGCTAAAAGAGATCCTCCTTTCCACCTTAGGAAAGGCGGGACTACACCGCTTTCAGGAGAAGGCGGGCTGGCTCTATGAGTCCATCCAGCGGTATCGCGGACACCGAAGGGCATTGGGACAAGCCCTGATACTTTCCTTCATCCTCCAAACCTCGGGCATTTTTATCTTTTATCTGATCTCCAAGGCCCTCCGCCTCTCCATCCCCCTCCCCTACTTCTTCCTCTTCGTGCCCTTAATCCATGTCATCTCTATGATCCCTATCTCCCTTAGCGGGCTGGGGGTGAGGGAGGGCATTACCGTTTTCCTTTTTGCCAAGGCAGGGGTGGGCTCGGCCAGTGCCCTGGGCCTCTCCCTTACCTGGTTCTTAATGGTGGTCTTGGCTAGTCTCCCCGGCGGGGTCATCTTTTTAACGGAGAAGCCTCGGCCGATGTGAGTTATCAGCTATTAGCTAGGAATTCCGTGAAATGGGCGTCCGATGAGCGCACTTTGGACCGATTTGGCAGGCTATTTATACGCCTGGGACCGGGCCCTGTTTTACCTGGTTAACAGCTTTGGAAGGAACACCCCTTTCGATCTTGGGATGCCAATCCTGACCAATGTCACTTATTTCAAGATACCCCTGGCCCTTGCCTTTATCGCCATGGTGATCTGGGGTGGTAGAAAGGGTAGAGCTGCCGTGTTGCTGACCATACCTCTTCTAATCCTGAGCGACTCCAGTAGCCAGCTAATTAAAGGCCTCTTCCAGCGGGTGCGCCCCTGCCACGCCTTGGAGCAAGTGCACCTCTTAGTAGGCTGTACCAGCTCCTATTCATTCCCCTCTAACCACGCCGCCAATGTCTTTGCCATCGCTACCTTCTTCTCCCGACATTATCGAGGTCTGGCCCTGCCTTTCTTTATAGCAGCCGCCCTGGTAGGATACTCCCGGATCTATGTAGGAGTCCACTATCCCTCGGATGTCCTGGCTGGGGCAGGATTGGGCCTTACTTGGGCCCTGGTGGTTTTACATCTAGAAAAGGAGACCTTACCTCGGATTCACCCTGGATTTCGGTCTCCCCTCTAATGAAGGTAGTTGCCCCATTTTAGTATTAGGATTTCCAAAAAGGAGAGCAGATGAGCGAAAAGAGGATTCGCCTCACCACCCTCTCTCACGGGGCTGGCTGAGCCTGCAAATTGAGTCCTCAGGACCTGGCTCAGGTGCTGAGCCAGCTACCAATTCCGAAAGACCCCAATCTATTAGTGGGGGTTGAGACTGCCGACGACGCCGCCGTCTATCGGCTCCGTAAGGATCTGGCCATCGTCCAGACAGTGGATTACTTTACCCCGGTGGTAGACGACCCTTACCATTTTGGCGCCATTACCGCGGCAAACTCCCTATCGGACATCTATGCCATGGGGGCTAAGCCACTATTCGCTCTCAACATCGTGGGTTTTCCCTCCCGGAGCCTCCCCTTGGAAGTGCTAACGGAGATCTTAAAGGGCGGATCAGACAAGGCCCAAGAGGCAGGTGTCCCCATCGTGGGGGGGCACACTATCGATGATCCGGAGCCAAAGTATGGGATGGCGGTGACAGGGATAGTTCACCCTAAGAAGGTGGTGACCAACGCCAGCGCTAAGGTGGGGGACGCATTAGTCCTTACCAAACCCTTGGGGATCGGAATTATCACCACCGCCAT